>JAQBYJ010000014.1 GCA_027622555.1 Verrucomicrobiota bacterium | reverse complement strand
TCGGTGAAAAGATTTCCTTGGGATTACAAGCCTACTCCCGAACAGCAAGCATAGCCTCGATCGAAATTTACGAGAACGATGTTCTTTTAGGAAGTCTAACCCCACCTGAGATTAGTTTCACTTATACAGTTCCAAGCATTGGGACTCACAATCTGCGTATTATAGCGACGGATTCAAACGGACTCATTGCAACAAAGTATATTGATGTTATCGGCATCCGAAACCTGTATCCAAATATCCCTGAGAACGGCCCTGCCATGAGAGATGTGACCTACTTCAAAGGTGCCTTTTACGGAGCCGGACTTGGGGGAATCATTTATCAATCGTTGGATGGCTTAAATTGGAATAGGATTCAGACTCCAAGTCCGAGTGATTTGCTTTACTTTCACCACAATGAAATAGGCATCTGTGCAATTGGGCGTGAAGCTCTTATTTTCAGCAAAGACGGGGTTCACTGGAAAATCATACCATTGGAGGACCCTAGAAGATACCCCGGGAGTATCCAGCCGAGCTTCTTCGTAATTCCAACAGGGAGAGAAATTGCATATCTCTCGAAGAATGGAGTTGAATGGTACTCGATGCAGACAGGTAAGCTGTTGTTAGGAGACCCCTTTTACTCTAACCCCAACCTGCCTTACGAGATCGTTGACACTGGAGAGCTTTACCAGGCAAGCCCTGGCAAGCCGTCCATCCCCTTTACTGAATACACCGGTTCAATAAACCAAAACGGCAGAGCTGCACAGGGAGAAACAATAGTATTGGCTCAAGAAAACGAAGGAGTAAAAGTGACTAATATAGGCGGAGGTATCACTGACGTTACTCCTTCAAGTCTGGATCCAAGAGACATAGCAGGCGGCCAATCGCTCGGAAACGCATTCTTCCTTCTTACCGGAAACCAAGGATCAAAAAGAATATCTTATTTTTCAGGCGATGGTGAAACATGGTTACCCATAGACGGGCCGAGGATTAAAAGTAATCTAACCTTTAAGGATGGAAACTTTTACGGTGCTAACCACGAATTCTTCTGGACATCCGAAGATGGAATTCAATGGCAATCAAGCAGCAAAGGACCCTACATCGAAATCGACAACAGGGGAGAATTTGAGTTACTGAGCGCTCCCCCTGGATTTTTGATCGCGGAGTTTAACGAAGGAGATGATTTTTCAACTTCATTTTCGAAAGACGGAGAATCCTGGAGTCCGCACAAAGTTCCGTATTACGCAAACATACGCAATGTTATTGGGGAGGGAGACAAGCTCCATGCCGTGAGCTCTTATTGGACTTCCTACTCGAGAGACTTAAATCGTGCTTGGTCAATCGGATCGGCAAGGATCGGAAGTAAAGCAACTTATGGGAAGGGAATATTTGTTAATGAAATCGACGGCAATACTTTGGCAGCGAGTAATGACGGCATCACGTGGAATGAATACGATGGTCAATGGATTGCGGATAAATTTTTGGATCATCTCATCTTCGACAGAGAAAGTGCATTTTGGTACGTTTCCAATAATACGAATTACCTGGCGAGATCGGTAGATGGAATCAACTGGGAACAAAAAACACTTCCCTCACCCATAATAGATAAAAATAATCTCCTCCAGTTTAAGGGTAAGTTGTATGCTGAACAATTCGCCAGCGAAGATACGGGAGTGAACTGGTCCACCCAATTTCAGAATGTGAGTAATATTTGGTTAGCAGCGACCACGAACCACCTGATTGCCATATTTCGCAATGAACAACAAAAACTGGAAGCCCACGTAAATGATGGAACAAATTGGACCGTCATTCAATTGCCGCAAGCACCACCCGTTCAACCCAGAGGTCTTTTTGCAACCAACGACACTTTCTTTTATGTCAGCGATTCCTGGATATACACCTCAAGCGATGGACAAAACTGGGAGCTAGGAGCGCAAAATATTTCTAAACAAATGGAAATGACGACAGCGGATAACTCGTTTTTCCTATTTGGAGACGAGGCATCTATTCGTGAGTATTCGGCGACAGATATCTCCATCCAATCGCTCGAGTTGAGCGAAGGAGAATATGGGGTCGGTGATTCGATTAATTTGGATATCGTAATAAAAAATTCAGGACAGACCGCAGTCCAGCTAGTAAATCCGACAACGGTTGAAATCCTGTTGAGCCAACGCCCGAATTCGTGGGGTGCCGACAAGAACAACCGCTATTATCCTTCTCTTCTTTCTCTGGACCCTCTTTCGCTGGGAATTGGTGAATCGACTACGATCAATCGCCATATTTCCATAGGCGATGATATCAAACCCGGAAAATATTTTGTTTCTGCGCACATCCAATCCACACCATTGTTGCCTGATTTCAATGGCACCAATGATTTCTACCTCGGCAATCGTGCTTCGATTATTGTTCCTGAGCGCAAACTCAATTTAATTCAAGAAGGCGGTGGAACCATAACCTCTCAAAAGGCTTTGAAGGACATACCCTTTAAACAATCCATCCAGTTGATTCCTAAACCAGCCTTTGGCTACGAATTTTCAAGTTGGACAGGTGACATAGAAGCCAGTGTTGAAGTCGCAGACTTCGTGATGAGTTCAGATATGGAAGTGGGTGCAATTTTTCAACCTCGATCATTTAATGTCCATATTTCTGTTATTGGAGAAGGCACGGTTTTAGGTGCACCCGACTCAGGATACTCCAATTATGGAGCTTCAGTACAACTTCAAGCTGAACCTAATCCTGATTGGGAATTCCTCGGCTGGTCAGGTGATCGCATTGCAAGTGATAAAGCTTTGAGCCTTCAGGTTGGACGGGACCTGCAATTTACAGCACTGTTTGGACAAACGCTCGAATCATGGACTAAAGAACGGTTTTCAGTGGAAGAATTAGACGACCCGGAAATTTGGGGTCCGTTAGCCGATCGAGATGGAAATGGGTTTTCAAACCTGCAGGAGTATCTGTTTGGTATTACGAAATATTCGTCAACAATTCCCCAGTTTTTGATCTACATTGATGGATTGGATATCTGCCTACTTTATCCAAGAAGTCTCATAGTCACCGGCTCTGAACACCTGAAAGTCTGGCACTCTGATAACTTGTCAAACTGGTCCTCAAACGGAATAACCGAGCGTGTTTTGCTGGTTGAAAACGGAATCGAATACGTTGAAGCCAGCCTCGAACATCCCGGGAATGATCCAGTGTTCTTCGAGATTCGGGCGATTTCTGAGTAAAGGAGCTTAATTTACCTCAAACGGAAGGTAGACGTATTTGGTATCCGGATATCCTTCAGGAGGTCGCGATGAATCGACTTCGAAGGGGCGACCGATGCTGTTTCCTGCGCGATCTTCGAGGATGGTGCGGGCTTGGAGGCGATACTTTCCTTTGCGCCACGGGACGTCTGGGGTAAGTGACCAAATGGTTTCGTGGGTTGTGATTGAAAGATCTCCCAACACTTCCTCTCCATCTTCGTTTATAATGGAAACTACTCGCTGGAGGAGCGCTTCATCCAGTGATTCGGGGAATTCAACGGCAACAGGTTGGCGTGTCCCTGCGTGAGGAGGCGAAAGTTTCCAATTGTACAGGTTTGGCGAAACGGTGTCATGACCATCCACTGAAAAGTTTTTGGTAAACGATTTCCGTAAGGGTCGACCTTTGGCATCGAGCATCGAATTATGCACCAGAAGTGTGTAGTTTTTTCCTTCTTCCAGAACGCCCCCCTCATCCAAATTTGGTTTAAGGCCGCGTTTAATTCGCCCAGGGTCGAAGAGCAGGGTCAGCCGACGGGATTCCATATCCCACAGTTCTTCGCCGAGCTCGAGGAAAGGCAACTCAAGTGGTTTCCCCTCCGCATCCAACAACTGAATATGTGAATACACATCGCCAACACTCATGGCGTTGGAGAAGTGAATATAAAACTTAAGGAGATTCGAAGGAAGAACTGAAGCTGATGGATAAACCGCAGCTACTTCGGTCACCGGCTCTTGATCCTCCTGTGGCAGTGTGAAGGCGTAAATATAAGTGCTTGTTGATCCCGAAAACAATTCCGGAGCAAGTTCGACGTAATAGGGGATACCAGCTTGAAGCGGAAACTGGGGATAGAACGATACGATCCCTTCACCTACGTCGTGGCTTCCAAACATAGGCGAAACGTTTCCAACTGTAGGGGGCTTGGTTCGCACCGCAATGAGATCACTTTGGCGATTCGTGTGTTGAAAGCGCACAAGCTCCTCCGGGTTCAGTCCGGTAACCTGAATAGATTCCCGGTCGCCCGATTTATAGGATACCTGTAATCCCGCTTTCCCCTTTTCACCAATCGGAAGGGCTCTTAGATCATGACTCTCCGTTTTACCGGAGAGCCATACCCAAGAAAATAAAATGGCACAAACCAGGAATGTCCTGATGGGTGTGATCAAGGCAGCGCCAGGCTGAGAAGGCTGAGGGCTCCACTTTCAGATTTTTGGAGAACCAAGGCGTTGGCCGAATCCAGAAGATCCAACTGCTCGATGCCTTGCCAGCCCTCAATGGTGGTGTATTTTGTTCCTTGTTTGTCGGCTACTTTTGCTTTGATACCAGGGAGAGTGTCGAACTCCAGTGTTTCCACTTTCATAATACCACGGGCGCTGTTAGCCATAAGCAGGAAGTCGGAACCTTCCTTGCTATAAACAACCATATCCAAAGGACGGTTGCGATTTCCCAGCTCCGCAATCGTTTTACCCATGACGTGAGCTTTGGGTTTTAATTCCGAAAGCGGAAACGTAACCAATGGGGTGCAGGTATAGGCGGCAACAATGTGCACGTCTCCACCGAAATCAAAAGGAACGAAGGTCCGGACGGGTGAATGTGTTTCGTACTTCCCGTGGTTGCCATGGTATATCTCGATACTGGATCCCTCATTAGCTGATTTGAAAGGGAAAGGGATTGATCTGAGATTTGAAGCAAACTCCTCGTTGGAGAGTCCAGCAACGATCACCTGGTCGTTAACAAAGCCTAGATCCGTCACCACGCTCATACGCTTATTTTCCGCGCGACGGCCTTCACCAGACATTTTGTCTTCTGGTGCGTTAGGTATCTCAACGGACGAATGTTTGATGCCATTCAGATCCAGAGCCGAAATCTTTGCATGAGAATCCACTTTAAGAATAACAGCTTGAGAACCTTCCCCGCGACCACGGCTGACTGACAGCCAAACATTGTGACTGATCGGGTTTACCGCCAGATCGTTAATCAGGACCTGATCGGCAGATACACCCAACACTCCTGCTACTTTCGCATCGATATCCTCGATTTTATAGGTTTTAGCATGAGCGGCGACGTCTGTATCGCCGGTATGAAGGGCATAAATCTTGGCTGCTTTTTGGTCGGCTACGACGAGAATGCCGTCAGGACCGAACGCAATGGATCCGGCTGAAGATAATGTTACTGAATTTGATGATTTATGATGAGCGGCTTGCGCGGAAGCACTAAAAAGTGCTGCGAATGAAAGTGCCACTAAAGCGGCGAAAACCTGTTTCTTAAACATAATGAAACTCCTTGGGTTGATTTTTGAGAACTCGAATAATACTCCGAAACGACAAACGAGTTCAACTGCATTCAGAGTTACAATAATCACAGAATATTTTTGAGAATCTAAATTAAGTGAGGTTAACGACTAAAATTAAGCTTTGAAGCCCCGTTGGACATACCTATGAAATAGGAATGAATCGAATTCTTCCTCTAATTTCCCTAATACTGCTGGCCACATTTTGCGTGGCTATGGCAACACCCCAAAAGTTGGTTGATCTCGAATATGCCAAGGCAGGTGAGATTTCCCTGAAACTTGACCTCTACCTGCCTTCAGATGCGATTGATAGTATTTTAATTGTGTGGGTACATGGAGGAGCTTGGCGTGGAGGCTCAAAGGACTCCGTTTCCATCGAACCATTGGTGAAGAAAGGCTACTCGATCGCCAGTGTCGATTATCGGCTTACTCCAGTTGCTCCTTTTCCAGCGAACGTGCATGACATCAAGGCAGCTATTCGTTTTCTGCGGGGCCAGGCAGGCAAGTATGGTTACAATACAGAGAAAATCGTGGTTTCAGGATCCTCCGCAGGCGCGCATCTGGCCGCTTTGGTCGGAGTGACTAATGGACATCCGGAACTGGAAGGGAACTTGGGCAATTATACCAATCAGTCGTCAGATATTGCAGCAATCGTCGACTTTTATGGAGCAAGCAATTTAACGACCATTTTGAAACAATCCACACTCCACGGTTTGAGTGTTCGAGAACCGGCTTTGGATTTGTTGATTGGAGGCCGGCCAGAAGCTGTTCCGGAAATGGCCAAGCTCGCCAGCCCTGTTTTCCATATCGACGAATCCGATCCGCCACTGCTCCTGATACACGGTGATCAGGATCCTCAGATGCCGATTAACCAGGCACACGAAATTCATGGCCAGTACAAGGACCTGAGCCTTCCTGTTTGGTTCGAGGTTATCCATGGTGGTGCCCATGGCGGAAAAGCATTCTTTGATGATGAGCGCCTGGCTTTAGTGGATTGGTTCTTGAAAAAGCATCTGAGGTAATCCGGGGCCCACAGAACAGACTAATTTACCAACTCGTTCTTAAGCCGATCGAACCTTTTCCTCAGGTAAACAACAGCACCTCCCACCATCGAAAGCGGAAGGAAAGTAAGCAATGCGGTCGTAGCATAGAATGCCCAACGCGATTCTTCACCATTTGACTGGAAGCAAACCGGACAAGCTTCTGCCTGGTTTATCGCCAAGAAGAAACACACGAAAGTGAAGCTGGCTATCGATTTCATTTTCATGATAGGTAGACCAAAACGTATAAGATCGGCCACACACCCACTACAAAATACCAGAAAACCTGCACTCCCCAATAGCTGGAATGCTTAAAATCGGAGTTGGAGAATTTGAAGAACACATTAATCAAAACTGCCAAGGCACCAAATACATGCAAGGCATGGCAACCGATAATCATATAGAAAAAGCTACCATAGGTGCTGGAGGTCATGGTTAAGCCGTGACCCAGCATGCGAACCCACTCGAATCCCTGGACGCCAACAAAAACGAGACCTAGAAGAATAGCCAATCCGAGTTGCTTCTTAGACGCAGCAGTATCCCCACGAGCCAGCGACTTGTTTGAGAGATAAACCAGAACGCCACTACCCACCAGGAAAAGCGTATTGAATGCGGTTAAAGTAACAGGAAGCCGGGGCTGATCGGGCGGAGGCCACATGATGTTGCCTGCTTTTACGATCATGTAAGCGCTGATGAGTCCACCGAAAAACATCATTTCAGTAAGCACGAAGACCACCACTCCAAGTACATTGCTTGGGATGAGTTTCTTCCGTTCAACTGGATTCGATCCAGCAGGTCTTACTGTGGCAGATTGCATTGGAAGTAGTTTTAATGACCCGAGTCATGCGTACCATGTTCATCACTATGGTGGACCCTGGATTCTTCCTCCGTTGGCTCGTGGTATAGACTCTCCCAGTTTGTCCCGGATGGCTTCATAACGTCTGGAGCAACTCCGGTGAAGAACACCAACAAAAGAAGAAGCGTCGCACAGAGTATATACCAGGCTACTTTCTTTTCGATGTTAAGGTGCATGAAATAGGCACAAACCATACCGCCTTTTACCAGTGCGATTCCAAAAGCGGTAATCAAGGTAAGCCATTTTATTTCAGCCAAAGGACCCACAATACTGACTCCAAGAAGAACCAGAAGGATGATCCAGATTTTTACATAGTACTTAGGTGGATGATGATCGTCGTGATGTTCTGCGGTTTCGGACATAAGAAAAAGGAGTAAATTATTTAGCGATATAAAGGAGCGGAAAAAGAAAGATCCATACCACATCGACGAAATGCCAGTAGATCCCGATCACTTCCACACGATGCAGGTTTTTGCCTTTTTTCACATCTCTGGAAATCATCCACATGATGAACATTCCGGCCATAACGTGAAAGCCGTGCAACCCGGTAGCGGTGTAATAAAAAGACCAGAACACAGATTTGGTCAAAACATACCCATGCGTAATTTCGGTGGTATATTCGTAGGCTTTGACCATCATGAAGATGAATCCGCCGAAAATCGTATACCAGATATAGCGAACGGATTTATCGGTCTCTTTGGCTTCTGCCGCCTGGTGGGCCAAAACGACAAACAGACTCGAAGTCAGAAGCACGAAGGTATTGACGCCACCGGCAATGGGGTTGGTGTGAGCTGCTTCAAAACCCCAACTTTCGTGGTGTAGGCGAAGCATAAGGTAACACATGATCAACCCACCGAAGATTACGATTTCGGAAGCGAGGATCCACCAGACTGCGAGCCGTGAGGTTGGGATTCCGGTTGAGCTGCGGTTAGTTGCTACTGGAACTTGGAATGACATAGCTTAAATCAAAAATGGAAAGGTTATGCTTGGGTGGATTTGTAATCAGGATCGGCCGGATCAGGGCCTGGTTCATCTTGCGGCCAAAAATCGGAATTAAGACGATCAGGGTGACCATACTCGTAAGGACCACGATAAACAGAAGGCAGTACCGGCCAATTGCCGTGAGGGGGTGGAGACTCTGCTGTCCACTCCAAGGTATTGGAATTCCATGGATTCTTCGGAGCCTTCTTTCCATTACGAAGGGTAAGGATAAAGTTGACCACAAAAACTAACTGGAAAGCGATCATCACAATCAGGGAAACCGTGGCGATTACCCGAAGATTGAAAAACTCTGGTAGAGCCAGGTCCTGAAAATGTTCAAAGTTGTAAATACGGCGGTGTTGGCCGGCGGCCCCTAACAAGAAGAGTGGAATGAAAATGAAATTGAATGGAATGATCGTTCCCCAGAAATGAATCTTACCTAAAGTATCATTCATCATTTTTCCGAAAATCTTGGGGAACCAGAAAGTGATTCCGCAGTAGAAGCCAATAATAGCAATCGGCACGAAAGTATAATGAAAGTGGGCCACCACAAAATAAGTATCATGGAAATAAATATCCGCCCCACTCGCACCCAGGAAGATTCCGGTTACACCTCCAATAAGGAATTCTACCATAAAGGAAAGTGCCCAAAGCATAGGCGTATTGAAGGTAATGGATCCTCCATATAAGGTGGCGATGTAAACAAAGCACAGCTCCGCAATGGGAACTGAAATCAGAAGAGTCGTCACGGTAAACAAGTTAGCCATGCGAGGATCTATGCCGGCAATGAATTGGTGGTGAGCCCAAACGACAAAACTAAGAATACCAGTAGCGAAAACCGAATAGAGAATGGTTTTGTAACCAAAGAGCTTTTTCCGAGCCATTACGGCCATGATATCTGCAACAAATCCCATGGCGGGAAGAAGTACCACATATACTTCAGGATGACCGAAGAACCAGAATAAATGCTGCCAGAGTAAAGGATCCCCACCACCAGCGGCGTCAAAGAAATGTGTTCCCAGTGTTTGGTCGAAAAGAAGCATTACGGCTCCTGCAATCAGGGGGCCCACAGAACACATGAAAAGGATACTCGCGATGACAATCATCCAACAAGCCATTGGAATTCGGTACATCGTCATTCCCGGTGCACGGGCATTCATCAGGGTTGTGATAAAGTTAATACCACCAAGAAGAAACGCGACGAATTCCAGAGCGACCGCAATCAACCACATCGGGGCTCCTAATGGAGTCGCGTTATAGGCTGCATTGGCTGATAAAGGCGGATAAGCTGTCCAGGCTCCACCAAAACCACCATTAGGCACGAAGAATGAAGCGATCAGGACTATCGCACTCAGCAGGAAAATCTGGTAGGATAGGCGATTGATCCTGGGGAATACCATATCATCGCAACCAATCATCAGCGGAATCAGAATATTTCCAAATGCCGCAATTAAGACAGGCATCGCGAACCAGAAAATCATAATGGTTCCGTGATTGGTAACCAGGGAATTGTAGGCAAGCGGTGTTACCGTTCCATAAAAGGGAACTTCAATACCCGGGAATGCCAGCTGCATGCGGAAAACATAAACAAAGAATCCTCCAATCAGGGCCATAAAGATCCCTGTAAACATATATTGGAGTCCAATTACTTTGTGGTCAGTGGAAAAGATATACTTTTCCGAGAAACTCATTTCGTGCGCGTGAGACATGTTATAAAAAAGAAACGGTCAAAGATTCAGGGTTGGGAGATCGATGCGAGAGCTTGACCCGAACCATTCGGGCTATTTTGCTCCACCCATTGTTTATGGTCGTAGGCGGATTTGATATGAATGCGGGCAGGCATCAAGCCATGGCCGATACCACAAATTTCCGTGCACTGAATATCCCACTCACCCGTTTTGGTGGCCTTGAACCAGCCCGTAATTTTCCGACCTGGAATAACATCCTGTTTAAGCCGGAAAACCGGAACGGAGAAAGAATGCAATACATCCTTAGACTCCATCTCAACATGGTAAGTGACATTCTCCATGATATGGAGTTCGTCGATAGTAGTTATATCATCATTGGTATGAAGCACGCCGTCCGCTCCAGGATGAATGAAGGTCCACGCCCACTGCTGTGCAATAACTCCGACCACTAAATCCGGCTCGGGTAATCTCTGTTTAACATCGTACCAAACCGCAATGGCACCCGCTACGATAAAAACATCAAAAAACAAAACCAGGTAATGCGGAATTGAAATCCACTTCTTGTGATATTTTTTCTCTCCTGTGATGTATTGGGTAGCGACCCCATCCACTTTTCGATAGCGGAAACAAAAATAAAACAACACGACTTCTGCGGCAACAAACCAAAGGGCGACGATCCAAAAGACCATCGAAAAAAGGTTATCGATATCTCCTGCGTAGGTGGAGGCTCGTTCAACGTAAGCTTCGATCATAATAAGTAGCGAATGAAACTAAATCAGGCTTTAAAGAATAAAAATGAAAACCGCAGCCGCATACAATATGCATACTGCAGCAAGAACAAGAAAGGTCTTTGTGGCGATGGTATCGGAAATATCTTTTTTCATGAATAGAGTGGACCAGGTAAATTATTCTTTGGGACTAATGGAACGAATATAAGCAATCACATCTTTCATCGCTTGCTCATCGACGAGGGTCATTGACATGGGGCGCATCTGCATACCACCCACGTCTTTGGGGTTGGTTCCGCGAATACCCTCCTTATATTTCTTAAGCTGGGCCAGCATATACCAATCGCTCTGGTATTTCAAAGATGGTGATTTGAGAAGTTCGTTTCCTTCCGCATCTGGACCGTGACAAGCCAAACATAACATGTAGGACGCCTGGCCTTTAGTCGCATCGCCGTCTACAAAGGTATCAACCGGTGGCTTCGCTGTAAGGGTAGCGATGTAGGCGGAGACATCTTTGACCGCTTGCTCGTCTTGCAGAATCATCGACATGGGACGCATGAGCAGCCCCGTTTGGTCGCGTGCATCGGCACCACGTATGCTATGCTTAAAGTTGAGAGTCTGTGTTTCTATGTAGCTGGCAGACAAACCTGCCAGGGCAGGAGCACTCAAAAGCTGGTTGCCGTGGGCATCAGGTCCATGGCAAGCGACGCAGTTTTGGAACAGCGTTTTACCTCTGACGAGGTCTTGCGCAGAAAGCGATGACCCAAGAAGAGCGAGTGAAGTGGTGAATGCCACTGCGATAGAGCGAAAGGACATAGTGGAAGGAATTATTCTTTGGAACATTACTTCTATTAGATAGAAATGCGGAAATGTGGGGATGGAATTTCTATTTTACAATGCATTTTTCCCAGCGAATTTTTTAGGATCAGGACAAAGGGTCTATTTTATAAGCTGAGGTAATGTCGAGTATTTGATTCGTTAAACAAATATAATGGAATCTCCCCCGTGGACTCCATTAAATTCAGCAGCAGCTAAACCAGTCCTTGGTCTGAGTCGCTGAATTTCACTCAGAAGTTGAATCGCGAGGCTTGCCTCAAGAATCACTGTTATCAGAATTCCTACCTTATGGCTAAAAAATCCGTTTTAGTGACTGGAGTATATGGACTGGTGGGTAGTGTGATTTATAAACGGCTCCAAAAATCGCCCGAAGCCTTCGAGGTATTTGGTATGGATCGATCCTCAATCATGTCGGACCGGGTAGCTCCGGAGGAGGCGATTGAAGTCCCGGCAGATAAATTTTTTCAATCGGATTTGGCGGATATTGATAAGCTGACAAACATCTTTGAGGGAAAACATACGGTGGTACATATGGCCGGGAACCCCAATACCGATGCTGGCTGGGACAGTCTGTTGGAGAATAATATCTGTGGGGCTTACCATGTGTTGGAGGCGGCCAAAAGAGCTCGTGTCAGCCGGGTAGTATTAGCCAGTACCATCCAGGTAAGCACGGGCTGGGCTCGCTTTGTTGAGCCTTACAAGTATATACCAATAGGCGAATTCGATAAGGTTCCGGAAACTATTGATCCCATAAAAACAACGGATGCGACTTGGCCGATAAACTTGTACGCGGCCAGTAAGGTTTTTGGGGAAACCCTGGCTAGAGCCTACTCCAGCTCCAGCGACCTTTCATGTATCTGCATTAGGATAGGAGCTGTGAATTCGCGAGACGAGCATCCCAAACATTTAAGTCCCCTCTATTGCTCGCAGAACGACATTGGCCGACTAGCGGAATGCTGTATCAATGCACCTGAGAGCCTCAAGTTTGACATTTTTTACGGTATGTCCGGCAACAAATACCTGTGGCCGGATATCTCAAATGCAAAAAAAACAGTAGGCTATGTGCCGGAAGACCAATCCTGTTACAATCTTTAGTTGAACCGCTTGTGCATGGCGGTGGTTGGGAAATTGCGCCCGGGACAAAGCGTAGCATTCACCTCACGGTGAACCATGAATTTGTAGTTCCCATTTAACAAATCATTGCCGAGATAATCCACCAGTTCGGTAAAAGCTACCATCTGGCGACTCGTGGGTTTGGTTTTTTCAAAATTTCCAACCAAACAAATTCCAATGCCATGATCATTGTAGCTTTGCTTGCTGACGTGACCTCCATGTAATTGTTTGGTCCATCGAGAACCGATTTCAATCTCGCCATCCCCGGAATCTTTACCGCTACCTATAACAAAGTGGTAGGCCAGCCCGTTTTCCATGCCATGGGTACGATCCACTTTATCGTAGGAAGAGGCATTACCGTACGGGGTGGCGCTGTGATGGGCAATGATGTATTTCCACTTCGGACGGTTCAATTGAAGTTTGGTCGTTTGCGCTCTAACTCCCTCCAGAAATTGATGACCAGACGGAATCTTTAATTTTTGCCCAACAACGATTAGATCTTTTGTCAGGCCATTGTAACTTTTGAGTTGTTTTACCGTCATCCCTTGCTTTTGAGCGATTTGACTTAGAGTATCACCTTTACGAACCGTGTAAGTATGCTCAGAAACAGCAGCGCGAAGGATAGTAGGACCAGCCAGGATCATAGCTGCACTTCTAAGGAGGAATTTCTGCCGGTTCATTGGCCGTAAGGGTTATACAGGTTTAAGGATTTGAAAGGGGATAAGCGGTAAATTGCAGATTCTTATAACAATTAGGAGGTATATAAAGTTCCTCAAGCTAGTCAGTCAAGTAACCAACCTCAGAAAGACGCGCTCTTTACAATAAAGACAAATAACCAATAAAGTCATGGTATTGGAGGCCTGTATTGCTTTTCGCCATGGCATCCGGGAGAAATTGAGTTTCTCTAAATAGCAAAGCATCCAAAAGCAGGTTAAATTCGTAGTTGATCGAAGACAGCTAACACTATTCAGTGACACGCTTTTTCTAATTCCCGAAGCTATTTAACTCAAAGAAAGCATGTATCATAGGTTGAACGACGAGATGAGAGGTCAAGAATCCGAAGAGCCTCGAAACAAAGGACTAAATACTGTGTCCACGTTTTTTGGATTCTCCAGATATGCTGAAGAGTTAAACTTCCTGGGAAACTCCACCAATTTTGCATGTTAAAGCCAGCAAGACTTACCGACTTGATCACCGGTATCAACTGTGCTAGCAACCACGATTACTCATTTTTATGAAGCGTTTTATTTCTTGTGTCTGTTTCCTCATTAGCACCGCCTTTCAACTATCGGCATTCACTCCTAGTAGTGAAGGTATCTACGGAGTTATTGAAGTAACATACCGAGATCCTGACCCAGGTGAACAAGCTCAGGTGACTGAAGAGATTGTTTTTCAGTTCTTTTTTGCCGAGGCGCCAGTCACTTCAGCCAACTTTATCGGGCTAGCGGAGGGAAAGATCAAATGGTACGATTTTGAAACCCAAACGATTCGCGGAGGTCCAGATAACCCGGAACCCTACTTTGATGGTTTGATTTTTCACCGAATCGTACCGAATTTTGTGATTCAAACCGGTTCAAGAAACGGTTCGGGAAGCGATGGCCCTGGATGGCAAATTCCAGACGAAGTTTCCCCGGTACTCAATCATACCGGGGGCGGAGTCGTTTCCATGGCCAATTCTGCAAATGGTGCAATCAATCGAAATTCCGGTGGAAGCCAGTTTTTTATAACTATGGCTCAGTTTCCAGAAGGGCAACCACGTCTGGATAATTTAAATGGAAACCACTCAATTTTTGGTCAGATAGTAGAAGGACAACTTGTCGCGCAGAGAATTGCGCGAGCGCCATCATCAGGCAGCTTCCCCATTGAAGCCTGGACAGCGACCATTCAATCAGTGAAAATCATCCGTGAAGGTGCAGTAGCCAACAATTGGGATCCTTCAAAGTATTGGCCTCAGCCAACTTTTCGTTCTCCGCATCCAACTCTTTCAAATAATTTAGAAGATACGGATTCCAATCCCGATACACCCAAAACTCGTGTTTTGAAGGCCGTTTGGCTGCGCAATAGAAATAGCCAATACTTATTGGAAGATAGTAACGACCTGGAGTCCTGGAGAAAGACGGACTTCTTTGATCGAGGATTTAGTCCGGACAACGATAACTTGGAGGTAGGCGAGGAACCAACCTACATACAGAGATTTCCATCCTCGGATATTTCATCTGACAGACGTCATTTCTACAGAATGCTGGAGACAGTGTTCCCTGCAACTCCATCCCTAAGTGGCAAAAGACTCATTTTGAATTTTGATCCTAAAGAGCTTACGGAGAACGAACAATTATTTATCACCTTCCTTCCTGAACAACTCACTGTCGATTTCTACGATGAATTGACCGGAGGGGTGCAATTTACCCGCTCAGATCAAGCCAACATGAAACCATTCGGAACTGTGTTCGGCTACCAGAACTTCGATCTCGGCCCCGGGGAAATGGACCGAGATCAAGCGTTTATAACCTCAGACATATTCTCGCCTGTTCAAGCCTACCTGTCCTACGAAACAACAAGCTCAGGGTCGGCATACTTTTACTATCCAACGGGCAGACCTGAAGGTTTCACAGCGACTGGCACCTTTTCATTCGAAGATGGCCAACCAGAGCCCGTAAGAGAAAATAAAGATCTAACGAGGTTAACAATAATCACAACATTTGTCCCAACCAATACTAGCCAAGAGTCGGTTATTTCAACCTACAGAATCGATTTATTCGGACTTTTTGATTCAACTGATCAAACCCTTAGCAGATTACATGAAGGAAACTACAGACTCAGTCGTAATAATACTGAATTTATTCAAACGGGCGGGGTCCTGTACAGGTGGCAGGTTGTTAACGGGCAAACTTACGTTACTCTGGATTTTGATCAAATTGCGGATATACAAGTTTTGCTGGAGGGCGAAACCACTGGAAACGCTAAAGTATTCTTTCTAAACAATCGTCAATTCCAGGACGGTACATTTAAAATCGAGCCTGGTGAACCAAAGCCTCCGGCTTTAGATAAAGAAGGCGATAAGCTCATCCTGGTATTGGATGTATCGAATCCGGATCTGTCCACCATAGTTCAATCTACGATCAATATAGACTTCTACGACAATTTCGAAGGAGGTTACGAAACAACTAGAACGGATTCAGATGTTAATCAATTTGGCAACATAGTTGAATATGCCTGGATAAAAACAACAGATGAAACTCGGGTGGATATTGTATACGATGACAATGGGATACCCCCAATGCAGGTATATCTGACACCTCAACCCAATGGCGCCTCTTCCATGGGAACGGCGAAAGTTCATTTTCCATTCGCAGGCGCTGTCGGAGATGCCACTTATGAATACATTGTAGGGGGAGGGAATCCAAGGCTTGAAACAGTTGATAAAACCGGAACGCAATTGGTCTTAGCACTTGGGGGCCAGACCATTGATACGCTTACCATAGATATTTTTGATAACCTTTCAGGTGTTTACAGTTCTACACAGGCAAGCTCTATCGCCAAACCAACAGGAGTATTAAATCTCTACAATTGGTTCGAAAGACCGGACGGAACAGACCTAATGGCTTTCAGCTTCTCAAACATCTCACCCATACAGGTCATTCTTACGTATACGGGCACGGGAAAAACAACAGGAATGGCTGAAGTACTCTTTCTTGATAGCGGTAACGTTAGCACGGTTTCCTTCCAAATCGGAACAGCAAGCCCACCACGTGAATCTGTAAACAAGACAGGCGTAAAGTTGATTATCGATTTGGAGCTAGCCAATGGAAATTCTTTAATTGACAAAGAAGAGTTTACTTTTCTCACGAGTCGCACAGGAACGTATTCACGTTTCTTTCCGGACAATGCCACGCCAACTAATGGTTTGGTAACGGATTATCAGTGGTTTGAAAATATCGGCGGTGGGATTGACCAGGTAATCACTACGAACGACTTCCTCCTCGATCAGCAAATATTCCTAAAGTACAACACAGCTACTTCTGGAACAGTCGCCGTCTTCTTTCCTACAGCTCGAAATACGGTCAATGGTACATTCACTATAACAGGTCCATAAGAACCATAGCATACGGGATTTGCGTCACTGGAAATTACCCATCTCCAGCAAGTCCTCGCGAACATTAGCCAAACGTCCATCGAAGACCGGGAAACCTCTTCTTAATCTTTCGCCCTAATTCTCAGGAAACAGGGGAAGGTGTTGATAGCCGAATCCGAAACCAGGACCAACATGGTTGCGCTATCCGTGGTGGGGGTGGTTGGCAACGGATCCCATGTCTTCATATCTGTCGATTTCTCAATCGACAAAGTCACATCGGCGGACTTAGCAAATCGACTGATTGTAAATACCGCTCTCCCTAAAGAGTTAAAGGATAGTTCAGGAGCGTCAGGAACCGAGTCACCATCATTGGGAAGACTGCCCACAGCCCACTCAAAGAAATTATTCGCCCAGTCTCCGTCTGGATTGTCTGAGGCAACAGTTTCATCACCTACTTCGAAGCCATCAATCCAGGCGGCAAACCCCTCTAAAGCCTTGGTGTATGTCCGTGAAGCTGTGACACTCGGGTCGAGTTCGCTTTTAAAGACTTTGGCTTTTACGGTTGTGGTTTCGGTAATAGTGATGGCACCGGAATAGAGGGTTGAACTCGCTGTCGGTTCCGATCCATTCAAGGTGTACCTTATCTGAGCACCTTCGGCATCCGTGGTGATCGTTACATCAACAGAATCGCTGAATCCTCCAAAGGAAGGAGAAATAATCGGAGCAGCCAGCACTTCATCAGCAGCCTCCACAAGACCGGACTGCTTGATAAAGCCATCATCCTCATTATTAAAACGCCCTCCACCAGCAATGATGAATGAGTTGTTGAAAAAGATGACCGCATTTCCTTCTTCAGTCGCCTCGGCCTCGACTTCTTCCCATATCTTTCCGTCGCTGGATACCAAGTTCACCGTGGCATCCGCATTGTCCTCGTCTTCACCGATCGCGTAAAAAACCCCGGCTCCGAATCCAAAGGCGTGCACATCGTGTCGGTTTCCTTGCTGTAAAGTCTGCCAACTGATGCCACCATTTTCTGAAAATACGACTCGGGAGTTGAATCCGCTCCCGATAAAGATGTCATTAAAGTGGGCAATCGTATCTAACCCGGCATTCGAGTTCAGATCGCTATTGTCTTCCAGATCCGTCCAATTAACTCCATCGGAAGTACGGAATAGGTACAGTCCTTCCAGTTGATTGGTGAAATCGAACCCACCGACCACAAATACGCCTCCGCCGAATCCTATACCCAGTCTTGTGGAAACACTCAATCCAAGATCCACTGCGGTCCAGTCGCCTCCATCTTCCTGCTTGTATACCAGGTCTCGGTCTCCGACCAGAATGATCAAGCTGCCTTCTTCATTGCAGGCAACATCTACAAACCCGTTACTGGCCCCTCCTGCCAACGCTGAAGCCTCAAAATCTCGAGTCCAGGTCTCGCCATCCGACGAAGTGTAAATCACGCCCTGCCATCCATTCACATCGAAGTCATAGTCTTGGCCAACGGCCACAAACTCGGACCCGGTCCAGCAAATACTGTTAATGGAAACATTTAACATACCGCTTGGGCTCACATTGGTCCATGTCTCACCGTCAGTCGATCGGAGTAGAGTCGACTTCCCACCAGCCACAACATGAGTGCCATTTTTGGCCAGAGAAAACATATCTTTTGTAGAGCCAAAGCTTCGGTCTGTCCAGGTGTTCAATGGATCTGAAATGGTAATCTGCTCAGAGGCTGTCATGGTTCCGCCCTTCATATCACTTACAGTGACTGATACCGTATAAGTACCTCCTACCGTAAAAGACGCGTTGATAGAATCGGAACTTTCGTATACTTCTCCATTTCCGAGATCCCAGGAATAGGCAAGGGTATCGCCATTGGTGTCGTTACCCGTGGCAGAAAAAGCGATAGAAGCTCGCGCATCTCCAGTAGCCGGCGCGGTGATCGAAACGGTTGGGGCACTATTTCCAGTGAAGGCCCCTACATTTACCACGACATCCAGATACTCATTTGGTGAACTACCACCGACCGCGATGGGGGTGATGTGCACTTGAGCTGTCGTATCTGAATAGGTCCGACCGAGAGAAATCCCAGCATCCTGACGTTCCCCTTCCGACCCGGGAGTTGTATCAATAATCCAACCCTGGTTTCTATCAGTCCCGGATGGAGGTCGCTCCCACAAAATGTATGCCCCTCGATAATAATTGGCGTTCGATTCAAAAGCTCGACGGAAACCTACCCAGTAATTTTCGTTGTTGGTTTTTTTGATTTCCAGGCCCTGCAATCCGTCAGACTTGGCGTTCTCATGGTCGAAGCGAAAAATTGTGCGTTCATATGTCCCATCACTGTCGATGGTTTCAACCTGACTTTCCCCCAACCAACTTAGATAACGCTTCGCAGCCATATGGAAGTGCCCACGTGTGGAATCTCCATCACCCATAACATCCCAGAAGTCGCCGTATTCTTCATTCGCCCCAGAGGTATCGACTGGGTTAGTAGAGGCAGTATTTGTGCTGTTAAATACCCAGTAGTTTGAATGACTGAGTCCATAATTATGGCCAAACTCATGGATGATCGTTTCCGAGCTGGCTACGCCATTCAGCCAGTGGCGAGAATCGGCGCCACCGACGGTTCCCAGCCCAGCCCAGCCTACTCCATCAATTTTTGGGAAAACAACCCCTACGATATCATAAGTATTATACGGATCTCCGGGTACATCTACCTGATATAATGCGACAGCCTCATCGAACAGATCCGACTCATCGACACTATCACCACCTCCAGTGAAGGCATATTCCGTACTAACCATGCTCACCTCATAAATCGCCTCTGTAACGGTCGCCGTCATCGACGTTTGGTCGTAGGAGTAATTCACAAGTGCATCCGAAACAGGTCCATTAATCTGAGTTTCCAAATCCGACTTGCTGATCGGAGCATCGGGTTTGTCCGAGAAAACGACCCGGATAAACAGCGAGGTTTTATCCCCGGTCGTATCGTTTATGGAGAGTTGCAATTGACTATCCTGAATTTGTTTAATTGGAAATCCTTTTGCCTGAACATTCTGAACCTCCTCTGAATAGATGACCGAACTTCCTGTATATTTTCCAGGCAACTGATCAAACCCATGCACCAATTGCTCCAACTCAGCCAAAGTCTCTTCATTTGAGAAAAAGAAAACAAATCCACCGGCTACCGTGGTAACCGGGTTTGGTCCAAGCTCCTCTCCGGTTAAGAAGTCCAACTCAGGATCCGGATTCCCGATGGGTAAGGTTTCGTGAGCCCAATCTGCATCTTCCCCGTCCACGACATCAAATACTTTGGAATCGAGAACTGCCCAACCATCCAACTCTATTCCCTGGATGGGGACATCCAATTTGGAGAGACCGGTACGAGCCTCGTACTCGTCTCCAATTCGAAGCCGAGTTTTATCCTCGAGGTAAACACTCACATGATATTGAGGGGTATGGTCCTCATGGTCACAAATGGCAGTTACTTGAACATCGCCCGTTGTAGTAAACGGTTCTTCAACCATAGCCTTAATGTTTTGGGGCAGCGCAGCATAATCAGCATAGCCTATGGCGGCTCCCAATGCGGCAGCACTATTGGTTTGAATTAATTGAAGCATGGGAGACCGCCGTGCCTCGGCGATTTGCAACCCTTGCTGCAAGAATCCGTCCTCTCGATTACCTCCACGAAATTCAGACATCCAAGACTGAAAATCCAGGATTTCTTTAGTATCGATCGCTAAGCCTGCTGCCGGTGTTGAATCAGTGTTTCGGGCAACGCTTTCAACCGATTGGTTTGAAGCAGAATCCTGCTGCTCCACTACCGGCTGGAATCGAAGCCAAACCACTGAAGACAAAATTATTATTAAAAGAAACGAGAGAGAGAAACGTGTACTAAGGCGCATATCAGCTGAATAGAGTTTTGGTCGATTTCGTGGAAGTCAATCTGAGAGCTTTCCCATAATTTAGACAAGGAGCCGATTCCTTCTGAGTGGGTAATATTCATCCAAAACAAATGTAGGACCGACTTTAGTCGGGAAGCCGGGATTCACGAATCGCGGTTTCCATCCGTCGCCTAAGGGCAATGGCAAAACACGTTGGCGGACTGAAGAAAATTGTTTGTGCTCAAGACTGGAAAGAAGTGCAGTAAAATACAGCACAGACTTCCTAACCAGATCTTTATACCCCATTTTGCGGCGGATCAAAAATCCAACCCTATGATTTTGTTAACAATGATTCTGTCTCTTTTTTTAACAGAATAATGGGTACAGAATCATAGTTGTTTTGATCCCTTTGAAGGGGTGGCAGGTCGAATCCGATTCTTTCCAGGGGGTAGGCTGCCGAGTTCTATTCTCCAGACGGAGGTGAGAAATTGAATTTCTCTATGGGTGAAGGCGTGTTAGCTTCCTTCATTAAAGATTCGAGTTCAGCGATCACCTTTGGAAAACGAGCGGCCACATTGGTTTGCTCATACGGATCCTTGGACAAATCATAAAGCTCCAAAGCCGCACGTGGGACTTTGTCTATGTCGTACTTCACGCCCTTCCAATTACCTTTTAGAATCCCCTGACGACCGCCTCTTTCGTGGAACTCCCAGTACAAGTATTCATGTTCAAATTGCTCGCCATTTCCGGTCAGGGTTGGCAGAAATGAGATGCCATCGATTGATGCAGGTGAAGCAACTCCAGCTACCTCAGCCACGGTCGGGAATACATCCCAGAAAGCAGATTTGTGATCCGATTCTGACCCTGCTTCAACCACTCCTTTCCAGCTGGCAATCATCGGCACGCGAATTCCGCCTTCGTAAAGATCGCGCTTAACACCACGCAATCCACCATTGCTGTTGAAATAGGCGGGGTCGTGGCCGGCCTCCTGGTGTGGTCCGTTGTCTGATGTGAAAATAATGAGGGTGTTCTCCTCCAGCCCCAGCTCTTTGACCTTGGCAACAATTTGACCCACGTGCTCATCGAGCATGGTAACCATGGCGGCAAAAGCCGCATGTCCTTCTTTTTGTGAACCGTAGGAACCCACGCGATACATCGGGTGGCCTTCATCGGCCCCTTCGTACGATTTTTCTGGAGGAAATTTTCCGCGAAAACGAGCCATGTATTCCTCAGGAGCAAACATTTCGGCGTGTGGCACCACATGAGGCACATAACAGAAAAAAGGCTGATCCTTGTTTGCTTCAATAAACTCGAGTGTTTTTTCCTGAATCAATACCGGCGCGTAAACACCTTCGGCAGTTCCTGTATTTTCCGTCAGTTCAACCCGCTGCTCATTATGCCATAGATGATACGGATAATAATTATGGGCGAAGCGCTGACAGTTATAGCCGAAAAATTCATCAAAGCCCTGCTTTATTGGATCCCCTTCACTTCCGGGGAAACCAAGTCCCCATTTACCAAAGGCACCTGTGGCATAGCCTTGTTCTTTAAGAACTTCTGCCAGAGTCACCGTCTCGTCAGGTAAAGGTTCCTGCCCTTCCGGTTGAATTTCTTTATTTCCGCGGATGGGTGTATGCCCGGTGTGCAGCCCCGTCATAAGACAGGAGCGTGACGGCGCACAAACGGTACTTCCAGAATAGTGCCTGGTAAAACGCATGCCGCTAGCTCCCAACGCATCCAGATTCGGCGTCTTGAAATGCGTCTGGCCCCAGCTGCTCAAATCACCGTAACCGAGATCGTCCGCTAAAATATAGATTATATTGGTCGGTCGACTCTCGGCGAGGTCGGAGCTGGGCGAACAACCCACGAAAAAAAATACCGCGCAAAGCAGCAACAAACTATAGGGTAAACGATTGAACATGAGGACAGAGCGAATCCGGCTCCAAGAAACGAGTCAACCCTCCGCCAACAAATTTGGTTTAATAATTCGCTGAATTCTCGACAGGCTTGTATCTGCTTTTAAATTCTGGTTGCTTTTGCATATTCGTCTTCGATTCGGAGCTTTTCCGAAACGACTCAATTACCCTATGAGATTTATGACCCGATTCCTTTCACTTCTCTTAATCTGTTCAACCTTAGTAGGTCTTAGCGGCCAAGAACGGCCACCTGTGGTGAGCTCGTCGAAGCCAAACGTCTTGTTCATACTGGCCGACGACCTCGGCTGGAAGGATACAGGCTTTATGGGGTCTACTTATTTTGAGACGCCGAATCTTGATAAATTGGCTGCACAAAGCATGGTCTTTACCCAAGCCTATGCAGGGGCTGCAAATTGCGCACCATCGAGAGCCTGCCTCATGTCGGGACAAGCTTCACCACGACACGGCATTTACACGGTGAGTCCATCGGACAGGGGAAACGCGGTCACCAGAAAACTGATACCTACAAAAAACGTCGACCACCTTTACGACGAAGCCGTAACGCTCGCAGAGGTACTGCGTGGGCTGGGCTATCAAACCTGTCAGGCAGGAAAATGGCACTTGGGCGACGACTCGCGCACCCAGGGGTTCGACCGCAACATTGGTGGCTGGACAGTGGGAAGTCCGAAAGGAGGCTACTTCGCACCCTGGGAAAATCCATTCCTCGAAAGCGGACCTGATGGCGAATACCTGACCGACCGGATTACCACTGAGGCATTAGGATGGCTTGAAGAAAGAGACAGGAATCGGCCTTTCTTTCTCTACCTCCCCTACTACGCCGTCCACACGCCCTTGCAGGCTAAACCCGAGTTGATAGAAAAGTACGAAAAGAAAGGACCTCAAGGTGGTGTCGACAATCCGGTTTATGCAGGGATGGTGGATAATATGGACACTCAAATCGGACGCGTCCTCAGCTACCTCGAAAGTGAAGACTTAAAGAAAGACACCTTAATCGTCTTTTCCTCAGACAATGGAGGTATTCGTGCGATCGCACCTCAGGACCCCTTACGCGCAGGAAAAGGATCCTATTACGAAGGCGGTATCCGGGTTCCTATGACGGTATCCTGGCCAGGACATATTCAACCGGGCACCCAATCAGATGCACAAGTCACCTTTGTGGATTGGATGCCAACATTCGCCACTCTCTTGGGAGCAAGTTTACCAAATCAACCGTTGGACGGTATCGATTTTTCTCCCGTACTGTTGGGCAAAGGGAAAATGCCGGAACGCTCTTTGTATTTTCATTTCCCTATTTATCTGCAAACTTACCATCCCAACAAGGATGACGGACGAGATCCTCTTTTCAGAACACGACCCGGTTCTATAATCAGGAAGGGGGACTGGAAACTCCACGAATACTTTGAGGACGGAGCCCTGGAACTCTACAACCTCGCCACGGATCTCGGAGAAACCAACAACGTTATAAAATCTCATCCCAAGGTGGCGAAGGAGCTCTATGAAGAATTGAAAGCCTGGCGCAACCGTGTAAACGCCCAGGTTCCCACAGATCCCAATCCTGAATACCATCCAGTTTTGGCAGCCGATTTCTTGATCAAAAGTTTAAACAACAACGGAAGATAATCCCAATATGAAATATTTCACCATTCTCATACTAGCGCTCTCATTAGGCTTCACAGGCTGTAACAAGCAAAAAGAGGCAAGCACTCCTAAAAATGTTATCGTACTATTAGTTGATGACCTCGGCTGGGCGGACCTCGGCTGTTACGGAAGCACCTTCTATGAATCTCCACGAATCGACGCCTTCGCCAAAGAGTCAGCTCGCTTCACCAACGCGTATACCCCCAACCCTGTTTGCTCCCCTACCCGCGCAGCCATCATGACGGGCAAGTATCCCTCTCGTGTGAACATCACCGATTGGATTCCCGGAAAGGAAGAACCCGATGCACGGCTTGTAACTCCGGAAGATCGTTACAACCTGGCACTTGAAGAAGTCACCCTTGCGGAAGCACTCAAAGAACACGGCTACCAAACCTTCTATGCAGGCAAATGGCATTTGGGCGACGAGGGCCATTATCCACAAGACCAGGGATTTGACATCAACAAGGGCGGCCACGACAGGGGCAGTCCTCCTGGAGGCTATTATGCACCCTTCAACAATCCTCAATTGGAAGATAAACCCGATGACCGCTACCTCACGGATCGCTTGACCAACGAATGCATCGAATTCCTCGAAACGCGCGATGCCGAAAAACCATTTCTCATGTATATGGCTTACTATACCGTCCACACACCGATCCAGGGATGGGACGAATACGATGACTATTTCGAAGAGAAGAAGAAGGGTCTTCCCAATGGCGGTGAAATCGTCACACGCCAGGAGCACATGGGAGTTACCAGGCTCAACCAATCGGATCATAAATACGCCGCGATGATGAAAGCACTCGATAACAGTGTGGGACGAATCCTCGACGCGGTTAAGGCGATGAACCTCGAAGACGACACCATCATCCTATTCTCTTCGGACAACGGAGGATTATCCACTTTGGCGAGACCAGGCCCTACCTCAGACGTTCCACTACGAGCTGGCAAGGGCTGGTGTTACGAAGGCGGAATTCGAGTACCGCTAATCATTCGCGCACCAGGAATAAAGACCTCCAATAAAACCATTGATACACCAGCTATCAGCATGGATTTCTTTCCCACCTTACTCGACCTGGCCGGACTTCCTGCACGACCGGAACTACACAGGGACGGCATCAGCCTCAAACCTTTGATAGACGGAAAGTCGGTTAAGGACCGCTCCCTCTTCTGGCACTACCCCCATTATCATGGGTCAACCTGGACGCCGGGCGCTGCCATCCGGGACGGAGATTGGAAGCTCATTCAATTTTACGAATACGAAAAGGTGGAGCTGTATAACCTCAAGGACGACATCGGCGAAACCAACGATCTTTCCAAAACACGTCCGGAAAAAACAGCGGAACTGCTCGCCAAACTCAAGGCGTTGCAGGCGGAAACCGGCTCGCAGATTCCCTATCCGAGAATTTGAGTTTTTACCTTATTTGCAGGAGTAGCTTTCCTCAGGAATCCACAGCTATGGCGAAGGATGGAACGGGACCTTCTGCATCAGCTCACTTTGTGTGGTTTTTTAGCCGGAAAGGGTCAATGGTGCCAGGGGAATTTCAGCGTAGGTTGGTTGGTGTAACGATCGTGGTAGATGGTTAGCTCAGCGCCGGCCCCAGGTTCCAGGCGCACCACGAAATGGTTGTTATTAACCGCCAGGGATGTTTCCCCGGTTTCGACGCGCGTACACTGGTGTTCTCCATATCCACCGGTTTGCAAAACCACGTCGCGGGCTTCCACTTGGTTGATGTTAACCAGCGTGACCTTGGTCCAGTCCTCGTGCATGCCCGTGACCAGGGAGGCCACGTCTTCGGGCAGCCCGGCACGATACCCTGCCGGATCGAAATAACGCACGCGGCAGTGCAGCACATACATCTTCGCGGCGATGTAGCCGCCCTGCATCAGGCGGTTGAGTTCCATCATCGGTTCCAGAGGATTGTACTGGGCAGGCCAGTCAGCCAGCCGGGTATCTGCGGTGGTGGGATCATTACGCAATTCTTCCATGCTTTCGCGGATAATGGACAACTGTCTGCGTAGCGCCTGTTCCGGGTAGTCCGGTTCCTCGCCTTCCAGAAAACCAATCCAGCCTTTTTTCGGAATGCGCTCCAGATCCTTGCGGTTCATCGACCAGAGGTAAATTTCGGTCATGCGCGGCGTCCAGTAGCTTTCCGGCACGTAATGATACCACTTCGGCTCCTTGCCCCGTTCGTGTTCCAGATCCCACATGTGGCCTTCGGGCAGCGGGCCTTTGAGCGGCCTGGTCTTGTCGTAACCGATGCCGTATTGACGCGGGATCAGGGTTTGGCCGTTTTCCACTTTCTTTTCGGCATACAGATTGTCCATCTGACGCCGCAGGACGTCGATATAACGCTGGTCGCCGGTCAGCAGCAGGGCGTTGGCAAATCCGGGCCACATCCCGTGATGCACGTTGTTGTGATACTGTTGCTTGTTGTAGGCCGGTTCCCAGAATGAAAAATCCCAGCCATAGGTCCCGCCGTACCATTTGCCGCCGAACTCACCCCCGATGGAGCCGTCGAGTCCGATGTTGGAGGGAATATTGCCCCCGTTCCGCTCGATACGCTCCTTCCAGGCATTCACGTATTCCAGCAGCCAGTCCTTGTATTTCGGTTCGTGTTCCAGCATGTAGGCGTTCAGGGCCAGAATGGTGGTAACCAGGTTGAGCGGATTGTCGCCGGTGCTGTTGCCGAAGCCGTCAAAGTGGGAGAGCATCAGCTCGTAGTTTTCCATGAAGTCGAACATTTCACCGCCGCTGGTGTGGTTGAGGATAAAACGGCCTTCCACCGGGTCGCCCATCCAATCCTCCTGGGTGGCCATGCCGATGAGGGGTCCGTCACTGCCGTTGAAAATGCTCCGGATAATCTTCACTTCCGGATCGTAGTTTGGGGCGTGGGGATCCTCGTTCATGTAAAAACCGGCGAAGCGGCGGATGCGCTCCTGGAAAATGGCATCCTGAGGATCGAACAGGGGCTGAAAGAAGAAGCCGCGCAGGCCTTCCCCCTGGTGAAACCAGTCGGTCTGGCGACGGAAATCTTTGTAGTAATCGGAATTCCGGGCGATCTTGGTGGTTACCGAGGTGACTTCCTTGTATTGCCGCAGGTGTCCTTCCTGCCCTTTCAGAAAGAGCTGATAAATGTTTTTCGAAGCTCCCAGCGCGGGAAGCAGTGTCATGTTGGCAAAGGTCTCAATGGCATCGTCGGGTCCGTCCAGGCTGCAATTGCGCGGGGTGTGCAACAGGTAGCCCCGCTCGTCCAGGTAGACCCGGCAGAATTCTTCGATCGATGCCGTATTGGCCTTAAGAACTTCCCTCTCCAGGAGAGCCCAGTTCGGAGCCGGCATCGGCGTGGTGACGGTGAGGGTTTGCGCGGAGAGACAGGGTATCCACAAGAGCAGGATGCAGGTAAGTCCGGAGAGGTATGTATTAGAAACGGGTTTTTTCATGGGAAACTGATTCGTACTTAGGGTGGTCAATTAAATTTGATCCGAGCAACATAAAGAGCCCCGGACACAATGACAATCATAGTGTGTCCGGAATGGCCCACAATTCTTTGCAATCTGAGCAAATGCGGGGTTCAATTTTATCCACGGGGAGAATCCGGTTTCTCTGTCTACAGAACCACTCAATCCAATTTCCTTGCAACCGGGATGGGTAGGGCTACTGCGTCCCCGCAGTGCCGTGTATTTCCAGAACATTCGGCGGCGGTGCGGGGACGCACTCGCCCTACCTGTTTTACAACCCGAATCTGGAAACCAACTGCGGTAATGTTCCAACTCCCCGCACTTTTAATTACACCCTTGCACGTAACATATTCATAGAGAAAAAAGGACCCCATAAGCAGTATGAAGGAGACAAGTCACGGTTGTTTAGGGATCTTTCTTAGGAATGGGTGGTGGGATGGTTAAAAGGACAGGGAAATTCCCGATCTATTACAATGTGTAAAACGAAATCCTGACAAATCATTTCATCAATGATTCAATAGCCAGAATCGAAGAAAGGTAACGGTATATTTCTTGTGCGGGATTTTTTTTTACTCAATAACCAATAAACCAGCGGCCTTCTTCACTTGAAGCGTGTATTTCAGAAGGGAAACTGTGGCATTCTGCACTTGCTCCTCCTCTTCGCTCCACTTGCGTTCTTCGATGGCTTCGCGAATTCCTGGAAAGGATTTAACTCCATAACCGGTGTAAAATCCCGGTGCGTAAACCTGATGACGAAACCACGGACGTAGGGTAATCCTTCTTCACGTATCAAGGGCCAAGGGTATGGGGACGGACCTGGCCAAGGGTATGGGGACGGACCTAGTTGTTTAGTGTTTTATTGCGAATTTGCTCTTGATCTAAAACAGTTTGTGTTAGTGCCTTTTCCGAATTCTCAATCAATACTCTCATCCCGGATTTCAATTCCTCTTGTACCTGAAATCAAATTGCTCTAAACAACTTGGTTCGTTCCCATTTTTCGCCCCTTGCCGCACAGTCTGGTTCAGAGCAATGCAACAACTGGACTCCGTTTCAGGGCAAGTAGAACTTCGTCCAGGTACTTGAAATATTGCAACCTGATTGCAATATTTCAAGTACCTGTTAAATCGGAAAGCGTCAGGAAAAGGATGATGGGGGCTGACCGAGAGCAGTTTAATCATAAACTGTCTTATGTCTGAATTATTGGTAGGACCTGATCGCCACCCCGGGGAGCACCTCGACGACATCACCCACGAGCCGTTAAGATTCGGCGGGAAAAATTGGGGCCAACGCAATGTTGATGGCGTAATGGTAAATCGGGCAGGTTCCGTTTTCCGCCGGTTCCCAAATCAATACGGATTCTCCCAGCTCCACCGCAAAGTATTGATCCTTACCTTCGGTCACTTTCATGCCGAGATCATTGGCGTAACACGAGAACAAGGCATCCGGTTGCGATGTATACAAAGTCAGCTCGATAAATCGTGTCTCGGCTTCCTTGGCTTTGGGGCTGACGCCGTGCTCCATGCCGATGACGCCGTCCCAGCCATTTTGGTAAAGGTGGCGTCGGTATCATATAGACGGATCCAGCCAACTCAGTTGCTTGAATCGTGAAAAGCCCTGATCGAGGCTAACCAAAGTCGCCTGGTTTTCCATGGCAATAGCCGCCAACCACGCGTCGTTCACATCGTTTCCACTCAGTTCCAGCTGGCTTAGGAGCTTTGAAAAGATTTCGGAATGACGGGATCCAGGTGCCAAGCGGGAGACTCCTTTATATGACCACAGGTCTTCATTCCAGAACGCCAGGACATCACTTGACGGCATAGATAGAATTTTCGGGTGGGTTCCGATACGGAGAAGAGAGATTTCCACCACTTCGGTCAGTCCAATCGAATCACCCTGCCTGGCCCGCGCCTGCAACCAGGACCGACAAACTTTGTGGCAAGGCGCATCCTTCCGCAGTGCATTCAACAAGATATTGGCATCTGGAATGTAAAGTGCCATTCCTAGGCACTTCCCAATTTCTGCAAGTCGTCTTCCAGCAAAACCGCTTCAATGGACTTCTTCAAATCCTCGCCGGATGGATAGGGAGCCTTGCCTTCGCATACCCGGAGATTCCATTCGCCAGCCACGCTGGCCGAACCCTGGTCAAGTCGTCTACGAAGGCTGTCCTCAAGATATTTCGTTAAAGAAATACCTTCCCGTGCAGCTTCCATTTTAGCCTTGCGGTAAAGCTGGTCATCAATGCGCAAGGTTGTTTGCATGACAGAAATCTGTCACGTGACATACATATGTCAAGATTCTATATTTTACAGTGAAAAAAAGGGGGTTCTACGCAAAACATTAACATAATCGCTGGAATACCATTATTTTGGTTTGGATGTGGGTTAGCTTCAGGAAATAAGACGGAAAACAGGGACAGGTAGCTCCTAGTTTGCTTTGTATGTGAAGCTCGGCGTAACAAGGGAATTTTAGTCTTCTTCGTCCGGTTGTAGATCGATACAAATATACTAAAACCTGTCCCCGTCCTGCCATCCTTCCTCAACTTTTCGCCAAGGGAAGCAGGAAAAGTTTCTCGCCTTTCAATGTTTAAGTTTCTACCTTTGAATCAAATTCGCCTGCCGCCTTTTTGATCGGCTGATGTTTATTCACCTACCCGAAACAACCTAACCCCCAATTTTATGTCTTCTCATTTTTTACGAGTATTCTCTGTTGTTATTCCACTGGTTCTCTGCGGCAGTTCTTCTTTTTCCAAGAATGCCAAATTAAGCTTTGAGCATCCCAGGTATGAACTGCCGGAGTATTTGGCTGACCTGTTGAGCAAGGAAGACAGGGAGCTTTATACCCGTTTACTGAACATCAACATTGAGTCCGCCTGGGGTTATTTGAGGTCGCATGGCTATCCCTACTGTTTTACCAATGCGGTGGAACCGGTTGCCGATGATATGCGGCTGGTTGGCCGCGCACGCACGGGACGGTATTTGCCTTTCAGGCAGGACCTGGCGGATGAATACAAAGAGTTACAACTCAACTACCGCTCAGCGGAAGACGCGCAGCCAGGCGACGTGATTGTGTTTGATATGGGAGGAGATATTCTCGCCAGTCCGAGCGGCGATGTGACCTCCACCCGGGCCATGGTAAACGGCTGTTCCGGAATCATCGTTAACGGTGCGATGCGCGATGTCCCAGCCTTTATAACCATGGGCATGCCTTTGTTTACCAAAGACGGCAAAGGACACGCTGGTGCGGTCAAACCCCGAACCACTAGTTGGGATTATCAGGCACCGGTTCAGGTGGGGGAAGTGACCATCGTGCCCGGCGACTACATCGTGGGTGCCATTCACGGAATTTTGGTGATTCCCGCCCATATGGTCGAAGAGGTCCTGGCGGACGCCGAGCACCACACCTTTAGGGAAGACTTCCAGCGCCAACTGATACTGGAAGGAAGATCCATGATCGGTGTCTATCCACCCAATGAAGAGACCCTGAAAGCCTTCGAAGAACACCTGGAAAAAATGAAAAAGTAATTTGTTACCGCAGGTCGCTATGCTTTAATTTCTCAAGGCAGTTTAAGATCCTGCGCATGTTGTCCAATGTTAGAGAATCGATTGAAGTTTCTTTATCGATAGCACCCGTATCTTGTCGCTTTTGTCGCAATTCCTTTCACCGGGGTAAACGACATACAACAAATCCAGTTTTAGATCTTCCATCGCTATGCGCATCGAAGAACTATTTGTGTGATCGCCGGGAAAATAAGTGAAAGCAGCATCCAGCAGATTGTTCTTGGCTATTTTTTAAAGTAGCTGGATGCTGCATCCGTTTGGTCGAAAATCGTCGTTATACATCTTACAATCTAGCCCGATTATATAAGGACTGAACCGGAAAGCTAGAGACAGCTTAAATGACAAAAAAAGTCGTTCAATTTAGTATCTATCCGACAGTTATCATCGGTTGCTTTGCTGTTTATCACCTCTTAAGACTGACTGAATTACCTATCCAGTTGAGCACTTACATCGCAGTATTTCTGGGGGCCTTCCTTGTCACCGGCCTGGAATGCATTTTTCCACACCGCAATGAGTGGGCTCCAGGAAGGACCGATGTTGGAAGCGACTTCACTTTCATGGTCGTTGTTCAGATTGTTTTGCCGAAATTACTTTCATTTTTCGTTGCAATCACACTGCTAAGGCAATTGCCATCGATTGAATCCCTCAATGGCATCTGGCCGCATGGATGGCCATTGGCATTGCAAGCGGTGATCATGCTGGCCACGGCTGATTTATTCCGCTATCTGTTGCACCGGACTAGTCACGAATGGAGTGAACCCTTGTGGAGGTTGCATGCTGTGCACCATTCGCCGCACAAACTTTATTGGCTCAACGTGGGTCGCTTTCATCCCATCGAAAAATCGATCCAGTTTCTTCTGGATGCGCTTCCTTTTATTTTGCTGGGAGTGTCCGAGGAAGTCCTTGCGCTGTATTTTGTTTTTTATGCCGTCAATGGCTTCTTCCAACATTGCAATATTGATGTGAAACTGGGCCTCCTCAATTACTTGATCAGCGGTCCCGAACTCCACCGTTGGCATCACTCCAGGTTACCGCACGAATCTAATAAAAACTACGGAAACAACCTCATTATCTGGGACGTGCTTTTCCGGTCCCGTTACCTTCCAGCAGACCGGGAAGTTCAAACACTGGGACTGCTAAACCGGGACTATCCCTTGGATTTTCTGCACCAGATGCAAACGCCTTTTATCAAAGGTGCCGACCAACCGGGAATTCCTGAGGATTAACATGAACAGGCTAATTCTGTGGGTCATTCATTTGAAAATGCTTCTCATCCGTTTTTGCCTGTGGAAACCGTTCCTCAAGAAATTGTCCCAACCGGAAGCCAGCCAGAAAGTACTTCTTCGCAAAATACTGCAAACGAACAAAGATACCGAATTCGGCAGGCAATACGGGTTTGAGAGCATCCGGGAATTTTCCGAATACGCGGCGAAAGTACCGATCCATCAATACGAGGAATTGAGGCCCTACCTGGACCGGCAGGAATCGGGAAAAGTTCATGTACTCTGTTCAGAGCATCCTGTTATGTATGCTCAGACCAGCGGCACCACCTCAAGACCGAAACTAATCCCAATCCTGCCAAAAACCGTTTCCAACTACCAGGCCAGTCAGCAAATATTTTCCTACGCAAGCTATTCCACCATTCCAGGTCTCTACGACGGAAGAATTCTTGCCATTGTCAGCCCGGCCATCGAAGGGGTCCTGCCAACCGGGACACCCTATGGTTCCATGTCCGGTCTGATTTATGAAAGCATGCCTCGGCTGCTTCGCTCGAAATATATCCTTCCCGTCGAGGTATTTGCCATCGAAGACTACGCTACAAAATACTATATCCTTGCCGCTTTCGCTTTGTCGGTGAGAGACATTTCGTTCATTGCTTCTGCTAATCCCTCCACTTTTTTAAAAATCGCCAGTGTTATATGGAAGAACTCGGCCTCCCTGATTCACGATATTAGTACCGGTACCATCTCCGGCGTTGATACGCTGGACCCGGAAAAGAAGGATAAAATCAAAGCGGCATTCCACAAAAACGAGGCTCGTGCTCGCGAGCTGGATACGCTCTTTGGCCGACCTTTGCCACCGAAGTCCGATCAAGTCTGGCCCCAACTGAAGGCCATCTTCACTTGGCTAGGCGGCAGTTGCCACGTATATGTGCCCACTCTCAGAAACTTGCTCCATGAGGATGTCCGCATTATTGAAATGGGATACCTGGCCAGTGAATTCCGAGGCAGCATCACAGTGGATTCCCGCAACAACCACGCCGTTCCCGCCATCCACGAGAACTTCTATGAATTTGCCGATCGCTTGGAGTGGGAGTCCGGGAAGAAAGATACACAAACCATTGAGAAAGTTGTGCCAGGCAAGGAATACTATATCATTACCACCACCCAGTCCGGACTTTACCGGTATTTCATTAACGACGTGGTCGTTTTTGGAGAACTTTACCAGAAAACTCCAACCTTGAAGTTCCTGGAAAAAGGCTCCGGAGTCACCAACCTCACTGGAGAAAAACTACACGAAAACCAGGTCAATGAGGCCATGACACAAATCTTTCAATTCCATGGGATCAGCTATACGTTTTTTCTCTTACTCGCCTGCGAAGAAACCAGGAGGTATCACCTGTTCATTGAAGAACGGGCCGCTTTTATTTCCGATATAGCCTCCGAGCTCGATTCCATCCTTACCTATTCCAATATCGAGTACAAAAGCAAAAGAGCCAGTGGTCGCTTGCACGCTCCGGATCTAACTCTGTTGCGCAAGGGAACAGGAGACACCTACAAGAGACACTGCCTCCAGTCAGGTCAGCGGGAGGCTCAATTCAAATACCTCTGCCTCCAATACAAAAACAAGCAATCCTTTGACTTCACCCCTTATTTCCTATTATCCAGTGATCAATCATCTCTCCATTAAGGAAATCAATATTCCGTTCAACGTTAGCTTCAAGCATGCCTCAGCCGAAAGAACTTCCACCCAAAGTATCTGGATCACAGTTCGTTCTGATAGTGGACACATGGGTCATGGAGAATCCTGTCCCAGGGAATATGTCACTGGAGAATCTGTTGCCAGCGCCATTGAGTTTTTTGAGAGACACCACAACTCTATTTACCAGCTCAACAGTCTCGATGCATTAATATCCTGGATGTCCTCCAACAAGGCCCGGATCGACGAACAACCATCCGCCTGGTGTGCCATTGAACTCGCTTTGCTGGACCTCTTTGCACGCGAATCAAACCAAACGGTGGAAGCACTGCTAGGCTTGCCGCAGCTTGAGGGCGTCTTCAGATACAGCGCCATTCTTGGTATCGAAAAACCAGAAACTTTTCAAAAACAACTGCAGCAATACCTGCATTTAAAATTCAGCCAGTTTAAAGTGAAACTCTCCGGGAATCTGGAGGACGATCAAGCACGTTTCCAGATCCTCGGGGACCACTGGAGCGATGAGAATAGCCTGCGACTTGACGCAAACAACCTCTGGTCGAATCCGAAGGAAGCCAGTCGCTACTTAAACGCACTGGATAGCCCCTTCACGGCAGTTGAGGAACCTCTTCTAGCCGGTCGCTTCGAGGAAATGATGGAAGTCGCTCAGGAAACCGGCAAACGTATCATCCTGGACGAGAGCTTGGTCCGTCTCGAGCAGTTTGAAAATCTGCTTTCAAATCCAGAGTATTGGATCATCAACCTGCGGGTTTCAAAAATGGGCGGCATTCTGCGGTCTCTCGAAATAGCGGAAAAAGCGACCACACTAAAAATCCCTCTCATCATTGGAGCGCAAGTGGGTGAAACCAGCCTGCTTACCCGGGCCGCTTTGACTGTTGCCCACGCCCACCGAAACAATATTCTCTCCCAGGAAGGCGCGTTCGGAACCTATCTCCTTTCCAGGGACATCACTGAAAATCCACTTATGTTCGGAGAAAATGGCCACCTGAACCCAAAGGATTTCCTGACTCCTCAGGAATGCGGATTCGGGATCTCAATTTCCCACTTCTAATAGGTCATTTTTATTTTAGTGGAAGCTCTCACAGATCCAATGCCATGGGAAAAGAATTCTGGCATGGTGAGCAGCAGATGCATTACCCGTTACCAGAGCGGTAGCGGCCGCTGCGAATGGGCTGTCCTTAATAAATTGTCGACGATTCCTAGCGGGAATCGAAGATGAGTTTTCCTGTAAAAGCCCGATTGAAACTCGACGCTAAGGGCCTTGCAACAACGAACAAATGGCGAATCAATCTGGCAGGACTTTTGCGTTGCATTCAATAATCCGATGATAAGACTGCCCGCCCGCATAGGAAAAGCTTTCCGAAGCGGCTAAGTATTTGATCACCGTCGACATGGACACACCTGCATTTTCCGAACTGGGCCTCGAACCCGAATTAATTAAGGCCATCGATAAGCTCGGTTACGAGAGCCCATCTCCAATCCAAGCTTTGACCATACCGCTCCTATTGAGCGGAAAAGACGTGGTTGGCTTGTCCGAAACGGGTTCCGGAAAAACGGCTGCATTCGGACTTCCGGCACTGCAGATGATCGACACTTCCGTGAAAGCGACTCAAGTATTGATCCTGTGCCCCACACGCGAACTGACAGTTCAGGTGTGTGAGGAAATCCACAAGCTGGGGTCGCATGTTAAAAATCTGGCTGCTATCCCCGTGTATGGCGGAGCACCTATTGACCGGCAAATTCGTTATTTAAAACAAGGTTCCCACATCGTAGTCGGCACCCCGGGACGTCTCATGGATCACATGGAACGCGGCACTCTCGACTTGAGCCAGACTCGAATGATTATTCTCGATGAAGCGGACCGCATGTTGGACATGGGATTTCGCGACGATATGGAGCACATTCTTGGACAAGCACCCAAGGAACGACAAACGCTATTTTTCTCAGCAACGATGAACAAAGGCGTTGAACGCCTCATCGAACATTTCGGTAACGAGCCTGAGCAGGTGCGCATTCATCGGAAAACCCTGACAGTTTCCACCGTTGAGCAGTTTTACTTTGAAGTACGCAATCGTTCAAAAATTGAAGTCGTATCCCGACTCCTCGATATTGACCCGCCTAGACTGGCCATTATCTTTTGTAACACCAAACGCATGGTAGATGAATGCTGCGATGCACTGATCAACCGAGGCTATTCTGCGGACCGAATTCATGGTGATATTACCCAAATTGGCCGTGAAAGAGTGTTGAAAAAATTTAGAGGCGGACAGGTAGAGATTCTAGTAGCAACGGATGTGGCTGCCAGAGGTCTGGATATCGATGAAGTAGATGCCGTGTTTAACTACGACCTTCCTCAGGATCCCGAAGATTACGTTCATCGTATTGGTCGGACAGGGCGCGCGGGCCGTGAAGGGAAAGCCTACAGTTTTGTTTTCGGTAAAGACATTTACCGCCTAGGCTCAATCGAGCGTTACACCAAACACACCATTCAAAGATCGAAAATCCCATCCCAGGAAGACATCGAAGGGAAAAAGGCCGACGTGATCCTGGAACTGGTGAAGAGCAAATTGGAAGCCGGTGATTTTAAAAACTATGGCGATTGGATGGACAGGCTCCATGACCAGGGTCACACTACCACCGATATCGCCAGCGCGTTGCTTTCATTGTTAAGAGAACAAAAAGGACGCGACGGGGAAGCAATCGCCGAGGATACAGAACTCTTAAAACCCGAACGCAGTCGGTCGTCCTCATCCGGTAGACCTGAACAACGCAAACGCTCCTACTCCAGGGGAAAATCAGGAGGTGGAGGCTCCAGGTTTTCACGCGAGCGAGGAAGTGATTCTTCGGACCGACGTTCCTCAGACCGCCCTCGTTCGGATCGCCCTCGTCCAGATCGTTCCAAGTCAGAGCGTCCGGCCACAGACAGACCGCGTTTTGAACGCCCTTCGTCCGGCGGACCTCGTTCCGATGGACCTCGCACAGAACGGCCTCGCCCTGAAAGACCATCTTCTTCAGACAGACCAAAGCCAGCCTTTCGCCCAAAGACAGCCTTTCGCCCAAAGACAGATTCAGCGCCTAAACCCGGCGGTCATCCGTTCGGTGAGAGAAAAGTGGGTGATAAACGCACCAAGAAAAATCGCACCGACAAAGACAAAGGCAAACCGTCCTGGAGTAAGCGTACCAGTCGCTGAAACTTGGTGAGAATCAAAACCCTGTGGCAGTTACCGAGGCCTTGGCCGACAGCAAAGCGAACAACAACCACAGGGTATGAAATATAAGAACAAGCTCTTTTCTCTTTTGCTCGCAAGAATCCATCTGACATCGTTGGTATTCGATTCGCGACCAAGGTCACTCCTACAGCTACTTTCGCGTGTCAAAATGTAGGAGCCAGCTTGCTGGCGATCTCCGCGATTTCAAACTTTCCCTTCAGTCACCGACCCCGCAGCAAGACCACGGGGAATAACAAGTTTAAATCCTTCTGTCTTGCACCCGATCGAGACTCCTTTTCGAATTAGGTAACATAAGAAATCCACTCTAAGTTAACATTGTTAATATTGGACCGGTATTCCGAACTTCGATTGCGGGTTAAGAAACAAAAACACATCATCAGAAAATTATGGACATCACTGCGGAGAAGCCTTGTCAGGCAACTAGTAAAGTTTTACCTGTAGAGTCTTGAATACCAGAATTTCCATAAAGCATGGACTATTGCACTGCCTCTTTGGGTTGATGCTAATGGTGTCATTGGGCGAGCAAGGGTTAGAGGCCAGAGAAGATCTGATCCTTTCACTCAAAGAGGTTTTAGGTGAACCGCCGGTAAAATCGTCGAACTTTAAGATCAAACCGCGGGAAACTTTCTTCAGTGTGGTGAAGTCAGCTGACAATCCAGAGATGGAAAAACTCCTCCAAAAACAGCAGATTGGCATGTTCCTGACAGAAGATGAACAGGTGCTGATGGATGAATACACTTTGGGTGGAAATGTTTCAGGAGCCAACTCAGTCATGCGAAGGATTTACCCTCCGGTGCTCAGTTGGTCCGAGACGAATGTCAAAGCCGCCTCGGGCAATCGGTATCCTTTTATCTACTGTACTCCCAATGCCTCAGGTCCCTTTCCAACTGCATTGGTGCTTGATCCGGAAATTGCCCAGCAATTTGTGGCCGGGTTAGAAGAATATAATCAAGTGGTCCGGCGGATGCCAGTCGAAGCAGACCCTCCCTGGGAAGAGCCCTACCGCGGTCGTTACATCACTCACAGCCCAATCGGAAATCAATTAATGTGTCATGGCGTGAGTGTAATTATCCCCATTCGAGATTCTCTGGAAAAGGCCAATGAGATCGCGCTGGAGGATTGGAAGTCGATTCTTGAATACTACTCCAAGAAAAAGCAGCTGGATCCTCAAAGCCTGTTTCTTGTAGCGACCAAAGAGTTTGCAGGCTTGGCGATTCGCCTGGCTTCGTCCTATCCGTTCATAGGGCTCATGCTCGAAGAACCTGAGGAGGGAATATTTGAAACCCGATTCCCACAAGATCAGGGCGATGCAGTAAAAATGATGGCGCTTCAGGAAACCTATGAAGCAACACTAAAAGACCTTGAATGCCCTACCCTGATTTTCCGGCACAAACAAAATCCGGCTCTCAACATGAACGATGCACTCATTTTGAAACCACTCATGGGCTGGAAACGTCCTCTGTTCATGAGTTTGACAGATTACCCATTAAGACGTTTGGGCACTCAGGAAGGTGGTGACAGTGAAGCCTCGGAAAATCAGGAACCGGATCCACGATTTTCTTATGATGCAGATTCTGCGAAGAAAATAACCCAGCGCATGTTGTATTTCATTCAACAAAACGGAAAATCTGCTTTGAATCTATTACCCGAAGAATCTACGGAGCCAAGATCCCGAAACCAGTCGGATAGCCTCCTTAAACAGTTTGATCAAATGACAAGGCGGCTTACTGACCTAACGGAACAATACGCTGACGGCGGAAACACTGGCGACGAATTCGGCGACTCGGGAAATAATTTTGAAAATTGAGTTGAGCTACTAATTTTCACCGGATCAAACGACCCGTCTCTTCCAAGGAGGAGATAATCTCAGAAAGTTCATCGCTGGCATCGATGGATTGAGCCTGCCTCAGTTTTGCCAAGGCCTCTTCTCTTTGTTCCAGCCCAAGCAGTAGCTGCGCATGGGCATAGTATGCATTATAGCTGACTTCCGGATACATCTGGGCCAGTTCAAAATATATACCGGCCTGGTCGAAATCCCTTTGTTGAACTAAAATTTGTGCTAGAAACAAAAGTGCCCTGGGCTGCGCCGGATTCGCATTCAAGACTCGAAGAAAAATTGTTTCCGCCTGGTCCAATCGTCCATCTTCCATGTAGAACATGGCCTGGATCATATCAGTTGACTCCGGATCGATGACTAATCCAAGTTCCGTCCCTTTGTTGGTAAGCTTTCCAAACAAGCTCTGAGCTTCCTCTACAAAACCAAAATACAGCATGCCCTCACAAACCTCCAATACATCTTCCAGGTCAGCGGCCTCGCTGGCCAAGTCGATCATTACTTTGAACTCCAGGTTCGCCTGCTCAACCATCTCTCGATTAAAATACAGATTGCCCAGCAAACGATGAGTTCGATAACTGGAACCACCTAATTGATGAACCATTTCCACATGGGATATTACTTCATCCTCCCGGTTAAGCCGCATCAGCAAACTGGCCACATTTTGCCAATTAACAGGATTGTCCGGATCAAACAATAGTATCTCCTCCGCGACGCCCAGAGCACTGTCATTGCGGTTCAAATTGATAAGACTTTGAAATATCCCAAACCGCCAGGTATTGTTTCTAGGATTGAAAAGCATGGCCGATTCGAAGGCGGACAATGCACTTAAATACAATTCTTTATCGAGGTAGAGAAATCCGATCAACCCGTGAATCTGGGAATCATTACTCCCGAGCTCGAGTGCCTTGAGCAAAACAGGAAGTGCTTTTTCATTCTGGTCGTTCTGCATAAACGAGTACCCAAGATTTTCATACGCTCTCAGAAAATTCGGATGCTTATGGATCGCCAAAATATATTGCTCCTCCGCCAGATCATGCTCGTCACTTTCAAAGAAGAAATTCCCGAGCAAGAAGTGTAAGGAAGCACTGACTTCAATTCCCTGTTCCTCCAATGTCGCCATCGAGTTTGTGATGAAAGTAATCGCTCCCTCACTATTATCGAGAAACGCCAGCACGCCTTCATACACATTAAAATTATCGACATCCAACTCTGGCTCCAGGTAGGAATTGATCCCATAGCTGCCCTTAAATCGTTTCTCAAAGTCATCCTCTCTCCAACCATCAGGATCCGTGGGCAATATAAAAGGGAGCTCATCCAGTGCCAAAACCGGGAACTGGCACAGGCAGACCAAACAGATCCAGATGAGAAACTCTTTTATAATCGCTTTCATATGTCCCATGCAACTTTCATCAAGATTATCTCCGATTCGCCACGAAGGTAGCTCCTACACATCGGTTCGAATTTCCCTATACTCACATCCATCATTCCTGAACCTCTTGTGTAAGATTATCTCCATCAGGTCCGGAACGGAAATGGATCACGCTCTTGATTATGGTCCGTGTTGGTTTCCCATGTCGCTTGGGTCGACTATAAATCGCAGCATGAACTGACTCAACCACGGGATCAATGAGTTCCGGGTAATCGGCCTCAATCACCCGCCGAACCCGCCCGACACCTTGCTCACTTATTTCGATCAATAATAAGACATCACCCGAGAAAATACCCTGCTCTTTTAAAGATTTCGGGAATACATTACCCGGGATATAAATCGTCTTTGGAGCAGAATCCACGCCTTCCAGACGGACCGAACCAAAAGCGCCAAACAGATCACGCTGCTCCATCAGATACTCCAAGGTATCTCGCTCCTTTAACACCTGGGAAACGTCAACCTGCAGGTTCAAAGGCATCGGCTCGATAGTCCTGGAAGGGATTGTCCGGACGGGAGTGGGTAGTTTGGGAAGCGATGAGGGTTGAGAGGAAGAAGAATGAACGGCTTCCTCTGATTCATTTTCCGGGCTTTGAATCTGAACACTTCGAATATCGAGGCTTTCCAATTCGTTAGTCGGAGGCCGCTCCCGCTGCACAAACGACAACAGATACAATAACCCAAACAACATAAGTACACCTCCCAAGCCAGAGACACCGGTAACCGCGATAGGATTATTTTCTGCGACCGCATTCATGTTCGTTCAATGGTGGCCACATTCACCACTTCGATCCCAGCCCGTTTAATCTCGTCAATTACTTCCACAAGAAAACGGGTCGGCACACGCCCGTCCACCTGGATAATGACCGGTTGATCCTCCTCCGGGTGAAGACGCTCCAACGTGGGCACGATGCCTTGAAGACCAATCTCAGCTCCACCATAGTAAATCTTAAGATCTTCACTTACTGCCAGATAAATACTCTCACGATCGAGCGCAACTGACTGACTCGATTGAGGACGCTCAATTTCCACTCCCGTTTCCTGTACGAACACCGAAGTCACAATAAAGAAAAGTAACAAAATAAATACGATGTCGATGAGAGGAGATATATTGATACCTTCACCGCTCTCTTCTTCCAAATCGGATGACCAGGCTTTTTTCATCGAGCCCCTCCCGCTTGAAATCCTCGCAATCGATTCACAGTTCCTTTGTATTCACGCAGGAGGTACTTCTCATGAAAATGCCGGTAAAGCATGATGCCGGTTAATCCGATCACGCCGATGGACAATCCCATTTGCGTTGTTACCAACGCTTCAGAGATTCCAACTGCCACCAGGTTCTCTGTGTAGGAAATTCCTTTGCTCGCCAACCCACGAAACGTTTTCAACATACCGGCCACCGTTCCCAATAGCCCCAACAAAGGCGCAATCCCGGTCAGCACTTTCAGATACCTGAGGCGTCGCTCAAACGACACTTCATGTTCATTCCCAACGCTAAAGTGCAAGTAAAGCAATGCTCTCAACTGCATCGTAAACAGCAGCGCACCGAGAACCAGCAACGGGACCATCATCCAACCTCCTTTATCAATGTAATCTGTAATATTTTGAAATGCCATATTACCGCTTAAATAAATGAACACTGTGGTATATTTTACCGTCATTATGACACTTGCTGGCCTTAACTTGCCCGGTGCTGCGGGGACGCAGCTGCCCTACCACAAATTGCTGAATTGGTAGGGCAAGAGCGTCCCCGCTCTGCCGCATCCTTGCTTCAAAAATATCTATCTTCATTTGATAAGAAACTACCATTCAACTCCCCTACTCACCTGCTCCATTAAAGTGGCTGAACCAACCAGGATCTTTTTTACGCGTCGTTGCAAAAATGCGTGCAACACCAGGGCAGGAATCGCCACAACCAAACCAAACTCGGTAGTTATTAACGCTTCCGATATTCCACTGGAAAGTAGCTTTGCGTCTCCCGCACCAAACAAACTGATAAGCTGAAAAGTTTTAATCATCCCGGTTACGGTACCCAACAAACCCAACAAAGGAGAAACGCCAGCAGTCAGTGCAATGATCGGGAGCCATCGATTCATATTGAACTTAAATTCCTGGTAAGCCACATCCAGCTCAGCGGATTGAATATCCGGGGACACATCTTTTACCGCAATAAGGCTGGCGACCAACCGCCTGCTATCACTCTTATATTCGTTATTTAACTTATCCGGGGATAGGTTTCGCAATTCCTCAAACTCCAGAATACTTGGAAGCCTGACCCGCTGTATCGAGATCCATTTGAAGATGCTGGTTAAGAATGCAAGAAGCCCAAAAAGACAGATAGGAATCATCCAAAATCCACCCAAAGCCAGGTGCTCCATAAACGATACAGATTCCTGTTGAATCAAAGCGGCCTGACCCAAGGTAGGATCCACCGGGATCAGAACTTCATTACCTGCAAACAATCCGCGAACGGCTGCTTTATGGTTATCATCCAGGCTTCGTATCTGTGGTTGCAAACTCTCACTCGCCGCCAGGTTGCCAACCACATTATCGTTCGCTCCTTTGAAAAACACCAACGGTCCGAATTGTATTGCCGAACCTCCAACCAACACACCCGTATCTGAAACAGCTTCCGTTTCAAACTTCGTACCGCCAGGCAAACGATCCAGGCGATTCAAAGATGCTTCTATCACCTCCCATTGAGCCTCGGCATGCTTGATCGGAGAGGTCCCTGCTTGGGCTCCAGTCGACAATAAAGTATCCACATAGGAATACCGCTCACCCACAACCAGGTCCGATTCGAAGTTTTGTCGAAACCGAATTGCCTGGCTCCCCAGGTAACCCGCTAATTCCTTTGATGTGCTTTGCCTGGACTTTAGCTGGTCCAACTCAAAGTTTCCGCCTTCCTGCTGAGCATCCAGAAAGCGTTTATTTTTCTGTTCTTCTACCAGCTTCTCACGAATCTCCCGAAGTTCACGAGCAATCGGAAGCTTTTCATCAACGATCTTGTCACGCTGCTCCGACAATTCTTTTCGAACCGCCGTTAATTCTTCGCGACTCCAGGCAAGTGCTTCTTCAAGCGTTTCAGCTCCACTAAAAGCGGAAGAAACAATAAACAAAATGAAACAAGGGATTAGAGATCTCATTGAACACTCCCTTCTGTCGGCATGGGTAGTGCCAAATAGCGAGGTGCCTCCTGTCCGGATAGCACCGCGCCCAAACTAAGCAAATCGTCGAGCAGTTCATTATCCTCCACCCAATTCCAGTCGTTACCGTCCCGTAGGATGATCCCAGCCAAGCCTGATTTTTCGGAAAAATAATAACCTCCCGAAAGGCCAAGATAAACGACACTAAATTCTCTACGCTGACCGTCTCCCAAATCGTTTACTTCTGTTAGCAGGTGAATCGATTGATGGAATTCATTCGCCTCAGTAATAATATCCAGGCAAAGGTCGAACACCTGCTTTAGGTCAGCAGAATCTTTCGAATAATCCAGCGTCAGGACATCCCTTAAATTCGCATTGAGGTCGAGCTTGAGGCTTGGCGGAAATCCTGCAAACACGTTTGAAACGCGTTGTTTCAAAATCTCCAGTTTACCCGTCCAAAAATTAACTAATTCATCGGAGGCTTCCAGGTCAGTGGTTAAGCGAGTTGTTTCGGATTGGATGCTTTCCAACTGGGGCCTCAGTTCGTTAAGCGCTGCCTCCAGAATACTGAGTGCCTGGGTATCGAGTGCCAGTTGCCCTTCCATCAATTCCTTTTGCTCGCGCCAGGCTCGTTTCTCATTCGACAGCGATTCGCGCAGCCTGACCACCTCCAATAAATTCTCCCGCGTCTCGGCTATGTCCCCAACCGTATCGGCATATAGGAAACCCCCGAGGAGTGGAAAAACTAAAACGATCTGGAGTAATAGGGGTGGAAGACGAAAAAGAGGCATAGGTGAGCGTTCATTCAATGCGAGAGATTCCTTCGAACCAAGAAAATTTATTGGCTACTCAGCAAACTCAAAACACCCTAAATGGGTTACAGGAAAACCAGCCAGCGAATTAATCATAGACAAATGCATAAGTCTCTAGGAGAAATGATGCAACTGCGTTTCCAAATTCCCATGAAGAAGATTTTCAAAATAACCGGTCTCATCCTGCTAATCGTATTCCTCGGCATCCAATTCGTTCCTGTCGATCGCACGAATCCTCCGGAGATTGCCGATTCCGAAATTCCCGACGAAGTAAAAGCCATCCTCAAAGCCAAGTGCTACGACTGCCATTCGAACGAAGTTACCTGGCCCTGGTATTCTTACATTGCTCCCATTTCCTGGAAAGTAGCCGAACATGTCAAAGACGGCCGCGGCGAGGTGAACTACTCCAAATGGGATACCTATTCATCGGACAAGCAGGAAGAAAAAGCAGGTGAAACCTTTGATGAAGTGCTCGATGGGGACATGCCCATAGAAAGCTACCTTTGGATTCACCGAAATGCGAAAGTCACCGAAGAGGAAATCGATATCATCGACCTCTGGTCAGCGGGTGAATTGTAGGACGATTGGCAACAAGGACGACCTCCCGGCCCTTCCCATGTCGCCAGGCTATGAGGGACACGTCAGCTCTTGCCAAAAGGAGGCGAGGTCTGAAGGTTCAATCGGATCCGGAGAAGAGTCTTTGCCTGGACTGGGAGGAGCATTAATGTCCTTTGGAGTTAAAGGTGTCTAATCAACAACATGAAGTATTCGTATTAGACTTAAGTATGATTAAATAGGAGTAGGAGAGTTGAACATTCTCCCAGATTACTCCGGCCAAAGTTTAAACCGGGCGGCTGTGAAATGAGGATCAAATCCGAATACATGCTTCAATCCTTCGCGCTGCATTAATACAATGGAGATGCAATCCGTGAATGAGATTCCCTGATCAGCATACTTCTTCATTATTCGAAGGGCGTTCCGCAGATCCTCATCGGTAGTAGTCAACCAGTGAATTAATTGAGTATTAAGATAATTGACACCGCATTCAGCGGCAAAGGCATAAGAGTGGCGACGGCCTAACAAGCTTATGCATTCGTCGAAAACATGTTCGGAACTGTACAGTTGGCATGGGGAATCTGCCAGCTTAGTCCAGGCGCTCGAAGCCTTTTCGTGAAATTGATCACGCACCAATTCGCGGGCAATAAAACAACCGGTATCCAGGAACAGTTTTTCGGGAATCATTCTCCGTACAGGTATCGATCGTGATTAACCGACATATCGGAGGGAATATCCGCATCGGAAGGTTTCCAATTGCTGAATAGCGGGTCCTCACTTCGGATTTGAGTCGCACCTCCATCCTCCGTCACCGCTTGCTCCAATTGTTTTCGAATAAGCCCACTCAAAGTCGTCCCGTTTTTCTTAGCCAGACTCCGGGCTCGCTTCTGCAGGTCATCCGGCAACAATATGGTGGTTTTATTCATATGTATATGGCTATCATATTATCCATATCTTTCAATTCTTAATTCACCACTCAATCCAACAACGCATCAAAGCCCGGGATTCCCCCGCAACCGGCCTGTCCTGAGCTTTGTCGAAGGGTCGAAGATGAACCAGAGATCGAGCTCGCGGTTGAGAAATATATTGCAATATCAATGTTTTACTTTGAAATTGTAAAGATGTTTATCGAGCGAACACTGGGAAAGTACTTGGAAGAAAGTTTCCATCAGTTCCCTGTAATCACCATTACCGGTCCCCGGCAGTCAGGAAAAACAACCCTGTGCCGTCACGTCTTCAAAAAGTTGCCTTACGTCAATCTGGAACGTTTGTCGGAGCGGGAATTTGCCCGGGAAGATCCCGAGGGTTTTCTGCAACGATTTCCCGAAGGCGCCATTATCGACGAGATCCAGAATGTACCTGAAATCCTATCAGAGATTCAAGTCGTAGTCGACCAAGCCCAGCGAAATGGGATGTTTGTTTTGACCGGCAGCCAGCAATATTCATTGCGGGAAGCGCTCAGCCAATCACTCGCAGGACGAACCGCGTTGTTCCGCCTGCTGCCGTTCGCCTTGGAGGAGCTGGGAAAAAGCAGAACAAACCTTTCAATCGACCAACTGCTCTATACGGGTGGGTTTCCCCGTATCTACGAGCAGAACCTGTCACCAACGCAAGCGCTCGGCGATTACTTCGAAACCTATGTGCAAAGAGATTTGCTGCAGGTCAGCAGTATCAAAAACCTGGATGCGTTCGTGAGGTTAACTCGTCTTTGCGCCGGTCGTGTAGGACAGATGCTCAACATGCAAAGCCTGGGTAGTGAAGTGGGGGTTTCGCAGACAACGGTAAAAGAATGGATCAGCTTGCTGGAAAGCGGCTACATCCTGTTTCGTCTTTCGCCCTATCACGCCAATATAGGCAAGCGCTTGGTGAAAACTCCCAAACTCTATTTCCACGATGTGGGCTTAGTTTCCTACTTGCTGGGAATCGAAAATCCGCGGCATCTGGAATCGCATCCTCTTCGCGGGCAATTATTCGAAAATCTTGTGGTCAGTGAATTGGTAAAAAAGCGATACCACCGAGGTCAACGACCCGATTTGCATTTCTATCGGGACAACATTGGCAATGAAGTGGACGTCGTTTGGAAAGAAGATGAGTGGAACTTGCTGGAAATCAAATCCGCTCTCACAGTGACGAAGGAATTCAATAAAGGATTCAACGCGTGGGATCGTGCTCATAAAACAACTACACCAGAAAAGGTTTTGGTTACCGGAGGCGAACAAGATTACACCAGGAGCGGCATCCGTGTTGTCGGATACAGGAATTTCCTGGTTTAATCCTCCAACAATTTATCAAAGCGCGGATTCCCACGCAGCCGGTCGAAGATGAACCAGAGGTCGAGCTCGCGGTTGAGGAAGATAAGTCCCTTGAATTTGCTGGCCACAATCAAGTCATCGATTGCGGCCTCCTCGTCGCCGAGTAACAACAGTCCCATCGCTCTGTAGACATAGTGGTAGGGTTGATGACCACGACGATATTCCGCTTGATTCGATATACGTTCTTCCACCTGTTTGCTAATGGCAAAAAACTCTTCGCGGTTTCCTTCCAGAGCATAGCTAATCATCAGATTAGAATAGAAATCCAACCCAACAAGCGGACTCTTTTCAATGGAGCTTTCTAAATAAGTTTTAGCCTTGGACAGTTCGTCCCGAGATTTTACCTCGTCATCCAATTCACGCCACAAGATTGCGGAGAGCAAATGGTGGGGCATTAAGTATAATCCCGCGCTGCGAATATTAAGTTGGAAGCGCTTGGAACTCTCGGAACTACTGGAATCCATTTCTTCCAGATGAAGCAGGGCGTTTTGAAAGTCACGAGCCACCACGGCTTTCCAGGCTAAGCCTCCCGGTTCGTCTATAAACTCGGGGATTTCCTCCATTGCCCTGATATAAGCCTCCTTATTGCCGCTTTGCAGGTAATGGGTGTTTGCTTGCCTCATCTGCCAGGATGCCTTGTCATCGCTCCGGTTGAGATTGAGCTGAATTAGCTCATCCGCCTTTTCCCAAAGTCCCCGGTGTGCGTAGATATCCATGAGTCTTTCATTGGTTGCGGAATCTAATGGGTCGGAGCGAATAATGGATTCCAAATGGAATTGTGCGTCTGAGAAACGTCCCACGAGGATGTACCTAAATGCCAAATCCCGTCTTGCCGGGTGAAATCCCGGATCGATCACCAAGGCCTCCAACAGAGAATCTGTTTCAGCTTTCCAATCCAAATTCTCCAATTCTTCAAAACAGGATTTAACCCAGGGAATATCAGGTAATTCAGGTCCAAACCGCTTGGCTAGTTCGAAGGCAAAATGGGCTTCAGCCAATAGTTTGGAATCATTCCGACGTCTCTGAAAGGCCCATAGCCTGCAGCGCTCCCGGGCAAGTAAGGCCCAGGCTTCGGCAAACTGAGGGTCGAGCACTACGGACTTTTCTAATAGATTAATGGCCTCTTCTCCACTTTGCAATCGAGCCTGCACAAAGGCATCGTAGGCCTGCTGGTTTTCAGTGGGACGGTATTCGATCTTTACGATTTCCTCAGGCAAAATGGCCGCTTTGAGTTGCCGTGCGATTGCCTTGGCCACCTCTGCCTGGATGGCGAAGATGTCGTCGAGCGACCGATTGTATTGCTCCGCCCAGAGGTGGGCGTCGGTTTGGGTGTCAATCAACTGAGCGGTCACCAGGACCTGATTGCCGGCACGCCTGACAGAGCCTTCAACCAAGTATCTGACCCCCAGTTCCTCGCCGATCTCTTTAAGCTTCTTGGTCGTGCCTTTGTATCCGAGCGTTGAAGTGCGGGAGATGACCAGAAGCTTTTCGATCTTCGACAGGTTAGTCAAAATATCCTCCTGCACTCCATCAGCAAAAAAAGCATTTTCAGGATCGGGACTCATGTTGGCGAGGGGGAGGACGGCAATCGATTTGTCCAAGTCTGTGACTTGGAGGGGCGATGGAGAGAGGCGAGGGGCGATCCGCCTCCTGAGACATCCGGCGAGACAGGGGGACCTGATCGAGTCGAGTAGAAATAAATGGCCAGGGCTCCAAAAATGAGGGTGGGAATGGCTGCTCCGAATAAAAAGGTGAACCGGTTTCGTTTGCGTTCCTGCTTTTCCGATAGGGGAACTTCGCCCTGTTCTTCCCGGGCGTGTTTGGTCGTTTTGATCCCATCCGGCGTCAGCTCAAACGCCCAGGCGATGATCAGGGAAACAGGAAATCCCAAAAGAACCATAAGCACCACAAAACGAAACGCCCAATCCGGTATACCGAAGCCTTCAAAGGTCGTTGCGGCTATCTGGATGATCAACCATGCCACCACCGCGTAGACGGTTCCCACCCGCACGACATGACGCCGCTTCAGCTCTTGCCAGAATGCGGCGAGGGCCACTTTTCTTGAGCCTGTCGAAGAGGAGGGCTTGGATGAGTCAGTAGAAGAATCTTTATCCATTAGGAAGAGAAATGGCTAGGAGAATACGAGTAGACCCTTGAAAGTACTATATATTTCAATCGAAGACTCAAGCATCGATATTGAAGGAAACGCACTGAATCCCCAGCTAACAGCAACTTAGGCACTTTTAGATAATAGGCTTGTTATCATAAGCGGCTTATGTTGTTGTATTCCCAATGGTTAACAAAGAAATATCGGCTTATATGGCTAAGATTGGTCGGTCTGGAGGGAGAAAAAGCAAACGCGCTCTGGCTTCCACAAATGCCAAGCAAATGGTCCGCGTTCGAGAAGCGCGGAAGGCCTTCCGTGATTTTCATGACACTTGCTTCTGGAGTAGCCCGCCCAACTTCCAGGTAAGCATGACCGATATAGACTGGGTGGTTGAACAATTGAAACGGCATGGTGGGCAAGCAGGCTGGGAACGAGCAGAACGATTATGCCGTTAAGCGATATTCAGTCTCGGGTATTGAAATTAATCGCTGTCAATCGATCTCCTGTTAGCAGTTTCGTAGAATCTGAAACGCTTCGTTCATCCATCGAAACTTTTTTTCATCGAAAGATAACTGAATAGTGGACTTCTGCTTTCAACTTATCGTTGCCATTCAGAAGGACTGAATCCGATTGGCGAATGGTCAGGCATGTGCTAGGGACTGTTTCCATACTACCCAATGATCAAGATATCCCCGAATTGTATTATTAAACTCACCCGCTGCACCGCGCTGGGGAGCCTGCTGTTTGCTATTCATGGCCCAGTGACGGCCAAGGTGGATTTCAACAGGGATATTCGGCCGATTCTTTCTGAAAATTGTTATACCTGTCATGGTCCGGATGAAGAGGCTCGAAAAGGAGGTTCCAAAAAAACAGGGCGGCTCCGCCTCGACACTCAGGACGGTTCACGCATGGATTTGGGCGACTACGCGGCGGTAGTTCCTGGAAAGCCCGAGGAGAGTGAACTGATTTATTTAATCACCACGGAGGATGAGGACGATCGTATGCCTCCAAAGAAAGAGGGTGAGCCTTTGGACGAAAGTAAAATTGCCTTGCTTAAGCAGTGGATTGAGGAAGGAGGAAAGTACGATGTCCATTGGGCCTACAAAAAGCCGGAACGTCCAAAAGTCCCAAAAGTAAAAGCAAAAGGTCTAAAAAATACAATCGATCATTTCATAGCAAAACAACTTGTATCCGAAAACCTGGCACTCTCAGCCGAAGCCGATCGAAACGCACTGGCTCGGCGAGCGGCATTTGATCTCACGGGCCTCCCACCGACTCCTGAAGAAGTTGAGGCATTCCTCGCCGACAAAAAAAACGGCGCCTACGAACGCTATGTGGAACGATTATTGGAGAAGCCTGCCTACGGAGAACACTGGGCGCGGATGTGGTTGGATCTGGCACGTTATGCTGACTCAGCTGGATATGCGGATGACCCGCTGCGTACCATCTGGGCATTTCGAGATTACGTCATCCGCTCCTTCAACGAAAACAAACCCTTCGATCAATTTACCATCGAACAAATCGCTGGTGACCTGTTGCCAAATCCCGGTGTCGACCAACTTGTGGCCACCGCCTTTCATCGCAATACCAAGACGAACAGCGAGGGAGGCACGGACGATGAGGAATTTCGTAACGAGGCAGTGGTGGATCGAGTCAACACCACCATGGCTGTTTGGATGGGCACGACGATCGATTGCGCGCAATGCCACACCCACAAATACGATCCGATAACGCAGACGGAATATTTCAACATGTTCGCGATTTTTAACAATACGGCTGACGAAGATCGCAAGGATGAGCGACCTCTCTTGCCTATTTACACAAACACACAAATCGAAGAACGAGAGGAGCTACAAGCTGAGTTAGTTACTCTTAAACAAGAGCTGAGGAACAAGCTAAGGAATCAGAATCAACATAAACACAGAGGCGAGTGGGAAAAGGCACTGACTAAAGGAGGCAGTTGGCAAACCCTACGGCCTTCTCCAACAGAAATGAAGGCCAGCTCAAAGGCACCACTCACCATCGATGAGCAGGGAATCATTGAAGTAACTGACAACCCCGCACCACAAGAGCATCTGACGATTACCACAGCAGCCCCCGAAGGACAGGGTCAGATCACAGGAATCAAACTGGAAGTGCAGGCGCATGAGAAAGTCTGGGTGCTGAACGAGTTCGAGGTTCGATTGGTTGAGTTTGGACAAGAGGAAACAGAATCTGAGGGAGAGGAGGAAGAGTCAGAAGAAACGGAAGAGGCAGAGACCAAGAAAAAGAGAGTTCCAAGACTCAAGTTCACTAATCCCACCGCCAGCTTCGAGCAGGAATGGTATGTAGCCAAGGACCTGTTGGATGGAAATTCGAGTGACCGGTTTACCGGTTGGGCGGTGGATGGAAATTTGAATGCGGTTAACGAAGCCGTGTTCGAATTGGAAACACCTTTAACCATTCCGGAGGACGCAAAACTGGAATTTATTTTCCGACAAAACTTCCCCAACAAAAAGTTAAAACGCTTCAGGTTATTCGTAAGCTATGAGGATGCACCGATGCCGGCCATTCCCCAGGAGCTGGAATCCGCTTTAAGAACACAAGCGAAGCAACGAACGGCAGAAGAGGAAGCTCAGTTGTTTGAATTCTTTGCCCAACATGACCCAGGCTCCAAGGCTGAACTTAAAAAGATCGCGAGCATTGAAAAAGCCTTGGAGGCGATTAAACCGGAGACCGAAGTTCCTGTGATGCGTGAAGTGGCCAAGGGCCACCAACGCCAAACCTTTCTCCAATATCGTGGAAGCTATACGGATATTGGACCCGAAGTATCCCCAGGAATCCCAGGAGCATTTCATGCATTAGCTGGTGAACAGAAACCCAACCGGTTGAGCTTAGCCTATTGGCTGACAGACAAGAACAACCCACTCACAGCCCGGGTCGTTGCCAACCGCTATTGGGAAGCCATTTTTGGAATTGGACTAGTCGCCACCTCAGAAGATTTTGGCTCGCAAGGAGAAGTGCCCTCTCATCCCGAGTTATTGGATTGGCTGGCAGTCGAGCTGATTGAAAGTGGATGGGACATAAAACATCTTTTGAATTTGATGGTAAGCTCCGCAACCTATCGGCAAACGTCCAAAGTCACTCCCGAACACTACGTCCGAGATCCGGATAACCGACTGCTGGCTCGTGGACCTCGATTCCGCCTCTCGGCGGAGATGATTCGCGACCAGGCACTCGCAGTCAGTGGACTGCTTAGCCCAACGATGTTTGGCCCATCTGTTCGACCGCTACAGCCTGAAATGGGGCTGACAGCCGCATTTGGAGGGAAGACCGACTGGAAAACCAGTGAGGGGGAGGACAAACATCGACGCGGGATTTATACCACCTGGAGAAGGTCCAACCCCTACCCTTCCATGACTGCGTTCGATGCCCCCAATCGCGAGATATGCACTATCCGTCGAGCCAATACCAACACTCCACTTCAGGCTCTCGTCACGTTAAATGATCCCGTTTACATCGAAGCTGCTCAAGGTCTCGGTCGACGTATGGCTGCTTTCGACGGTGGTGTTGAAGCGAAGATAGCTCACGGCTTTCAACTGAGTCTGGTCAGGGCACCCTCATCGAAGGAAACAGCCGCTCTCGTCAAACTGTTTCATGCCACCAAACAGCACTACTCCAATAATCAAGAGAATGCGGTAATCATGGCAACGGATCCTATTGGTGATTTACCTGACCACGCCGATGCCGCAGCATTTGCAGCATGGACGCTAGTGGGGAATGCACTCTTGAACCTTGATGAAATGTTTTTGAAACGATGAATCCCTATCTCGAACAGATCCAGCAAACCACCAGGCGGCATTTTTTAAAACAGACCTTCGCCGGACTGGGTGGCGTTGCGCTAGGTTCACTCATGAGCCCCGATGCCTTTGCCAAATCGGTCGATCCTCTTGCACCGAAAATTGCTCACTTTCCTGCAAAGGCAAAACAGGTCATCTACCTTCACCTTACCGGTTCACCACCCAACCTGGACTTGTATGACTACAAGCCGGAATTGATCAAGCGAGACGGTCAAGATTGCCCGGCAGAATTTTTAAAGGGCAAAAAATTCGCATTCACATCAGGCACGCCGAAGTTACTCGGGACCAGACAGACTTTCAATCAATATGGTAAAGGAGGTCTCTGGATGTCCAACGCGATTCCGCATCTGCAAGAAGTGGCCGATGAGTTGTGCATGATCCATTCCTTGAATACAGATCAATTCAACCATGCTCCGGCAGAATTGTTTACCTTGACCGGATCTCCCCGACCAGGGCGACCTTCTTTTGGATCCTGGGTTACCTATGGTCTCGGAACCGAGAACAGCGATTTACCGGGTTTCATCGTACTCATCTCAAGCGGCTCCCAACCCAACGGCGGAAAAAATTCTTTTAACAACGGATTCCTGCCTCCGGTTTACCAGGGGGTACAATGCCGATCCAGTGGCGACCCCGTACTCTATGTGTCCGACCCCAATGGTATGGATCGCGAAACTCGTCGCCGCAGCCTAGATGCCATTCACGAAATCAACGAGCTTCAAGCCGAAGAATACGGACACCCGGAAACACGAACCCGCATTTCCCAATACGAACTCGCCTACCGGATGCAAATGTCCGTCCCCGAGGTTATGGACATCAAAGCCGAGTCTCAACAGACCATCGAGGCTTATGGGGCCGAACCCGGCGCATCCAGTTTTGCCAACAACTGTTTGCTCGCGCGCAGGTTAGTCGAAAAAGGAGTACGTTTCGTTCAACTCTTCGATTGGGGTTGGGACTTTCACGGCACCAAGGCTGAAACAGGAGTTGGCCAAGGTTTGGTCGACAAGGCCGCCACGGTAGACAAACCGATCGCAGCCCTGATCAAGGACCTCAAGGAACGAGGTATGCTCAATGAGACGCTGATTATTTGTGGCGGAGAATTTGGCCGCACTCCCTTCCGGGAAGGTCGCACTTCTGCATCCGCCGTTCTTGGTCGAGACCACTACCCGGATTGTTTCACCATGTGGATGGCTGGTGGTGGCGTTAAAGGTGGCTACTCCTATGGCGCAACCGATGAGCTCGGATTCGCTGTCACTGAAAACAAAGTCCACATCCACGATTTCCAGGCAACGATCATGCACCTCCTCGGCTTCGACCACGAACGACTCACTTACCGCTTCCAGGGCCGGGATTACCGACTGACCGATGTGCACGGCAAAGTGGTGCAGGATGTGATTGCTTAAGCATAAGTTATTGAACCACCGGCTTCGCTAGAGATAACGGAGGAAACGGAGACGAATGAAAATTTTGTTTGAGGGTGTCAGTAAATGTGCGGTGAGCATCTGGCCCTCTTTTAGACGGATAAGTTGAAGAAAGTTCCCTTGCGACCAAACTGGGTAAGGCGATTGTTGGTGTAGTCTCTTCGTTCCTCGAAACCGTCGAATCTTAGACGGCTCGCTCGGCGATCGAGCCCTACCAACAATCGAGATTTACGACTATTTTTGGTTAATTTGCGTCCAGTTGTTTCAGCAATTCCTCAACCGCGCGTTTGACCTGCGGATCCACGCCACGGGCTTTGTAGGCCGGAGGATTCTCTACCAGGATATCCGGAACGGCCGGGTGATGCTCCATACCGGTCTCGGTTCCTTTTACGAACCAACCACGTCCAGGCATCCGAACAGCGGAGCCGTCGACCAACTCATAGCTACCAGTTGAAATAACCGCGCCAAAAGTGGGTTGACCGACCAGGGTTCCAAGGCCCAGTGCTTTATAAGCATGAGAAAATATTTCGGCATTGCTGTAGCTGGACTCATTGCAAAGCGCGATCGATGGCTTGGTTGAGTAGGCCATCGGAAGTCGTTCACTGAATGGATAGCTGTCCTTAAAATTGAGATGTTCCTGCTCGAGGTTGGAGGCTGCTCCCCGGGGAATGGTGTAGGAATGTTGTTTCACGTTCAGTACCGCCATCAGATAATCCGTAGTCCAACCGCCGCCATTGTAGCGCACATCGATCACGATGCCTTCCTTTCCGTAACCCGCTGCCACCAATTCGGTTTCAAAACGTTCGAAACTTTCCCAGCCCATAGCGCGGATGTGCAGGTAACCCAAACGATTGTTGGAGTATTGATTTACCAGCTCCCGTCGGTCTTCCACCCAGGCATCGTAGTTCTCCGAGTCCAAGGAACCCGTCGGCCAGACGATACTCTCAAAAGTCTCATCACCGCGCTTCACTGCCAATAAAACCGAGTCATTCACCTGGTCGGTTAATAGTGAGAAAAAGTTGGTTTCGATATTAACGGGCTCCCGGTCCACAGAGACAATAATGTCATCCACCTGAACGGGCTTGGATGCTTTAACCAGAGGACTGTTGGGAACGACCACCGTCACTTTAAATCCTGCTTCGGTATTCATACCCTCGATGCCCAGGAGGCCTGACTTTTGGGACTGTGTGTCTTTAGGGTTATCAACCCCGCGCATGCCCATGTGACTGGCGTTCAATTGTCCCAACATCAGATTGAAGGTGTATTGAAAATCCTCCGTCGTGGAGGCTACCTTAGCCAGGGGCAGGTATTTGTCCCTCAAGGCCTCAAAATCGTGACCATGAAAATGGGGATCATAAAATCCACGATCCAGAGCGCGCCACGCGTCGTGGTATATTTGTTCCTTCTCTCCAATACTATCTATATGCGTCTTGGATGAGACGGACAGCTTTTCGACCTTATCGTCTTTGGTGACGATACGTCTTAGTAACCCACCCTTGGTCAGCGCGAAAATATAGTCTGCCTTCTTTGAGAGATGTAATTGTCCTGGTGAGCTATCATCTCCTATGAGCTCTTTCTGCTCCTCTCCATCCCAACGAATTTTATAGAGGTTTCGTTTGGTCTTATAATTTTGTCTACCGGGATTATCGATCGTGAAGAAAACCATTTCCCCGTCTTTATCGAAAACGAATTCGCCCTCGTTTCCTGGCATGGCCGTGACTTGTTCCACTCTTAGATAAATTCTGTCAAAATCGATCTCGAGCGCAGGAACCTCTTCCTCCTCATCGCTTTTCTTTTCGTCTTTCTCTTCCTCTTCGTCTGCCTTGGATTCTTCAGAAACTTCTTTCGGCTCCTCGCTCTTCTTCTTTTCGGGCTCCTTCTTCTCGTCTTTCTTGTCGTCCTTTTGTTTACGCTCTCGTTCCCATTGCTCGTCCGACTTCTCCCAATCTGCTTTTTTGAGCCAGGCAAACCACACATCAGCATCTCCATTATTCCTCTCAGAAACAAACCCCAGCTTGCTTCCATCGCGACTCCACACCGGGTTTGTATCCGCCCCTGGATGCATGGACACATTGACCGGCGTGGAAGAATTATTAACGGGGTGAATAAAGACTTCTGAATTAAAATTCAGGTCGCTCAAATCATAGGCGATCCACTTACTATCCGGTGACCAGCTAATTCCCCCAGGTCTTGCCCAGCCATCGAGCAAGGTGATCGGGTTGGATATCGAACCGGCCTTATCGATGTCTGCTGCAATCAGCTTGCTGTTGCCTACCAGGTAGAGAAGCTGTTTTCCATTCGGAGCAAGGATGGGTTGAAACTCATCCTCAGGAGTCTCCGTGAGTCGAAGCGTTTTGGTTTTGAGCGTATTGAACAGGTCCTTTTCTTCATCGTCATCGGACTGGGTGATGTAGAGTTCATTCTGCCCCTCCATGTCCGAAACATAAAGGATCGCCCCGTCATTCAACCAAATAACATCCCTTTCCCGGGAGGCGCTTTTTGTGATCCTCACGCTGCGGTCATCTTCCTTATCATTCCGTGTAACGAAGATATCACCGCGAATGGTATAAGCAGATAATTTTCCATTGGGCGAAACGGCGTATTCATCGATCTTGTCTTTGACCGTTTCTGAAACAACCGGGTCGAATCTGAAATCAGCCGACAACTCGATCTCCATAGGCGTACTTGTTTTCTTGCTTATCAATTGAATGGAGACTTCGGCTCCGTGCTGATAGACGATTGTCTTCCTGGCAGCACTCAGGTCGAAACTGTTAACCCCAAACGCTTCCTCAAAAGTAATTTGTTTAACGGATCCGCCAAGACTGTTTTGAAACACGTTATACTTCCCCTCGCGTGAGGAAATGAAAAGCACGGTGGAGTCATTCAGCCACTTAGGCGAAAAGTCATTTCCATCAAAGTCCGTTAACTGAGTATACTCTTCGCTTGATAGGTCATAGATCCAGATATCACGATTGGCCGGACCTCGGTAGGCTTCCCGTTCGATTCGACAAGTGCCGCGAACGAAAGCGATCTTCGAGCCATCGGGCGACACCACCGGATCAAAACCCAGAGCATCCATGAAACGACGAGGTGTGCCCGTAGCTTGATCGGCTCGATAGATTTCATACTCCCGTTCCACTTGTGCATAAACGCGTCTGGTCAGAAAAAGGATGGACCCATCCGGGCTATAACTGGATAGAAGATCATTGGCAGAATGATGCGTATGACGCGCCGGCACCCCACCCTGACTGGGCATGGAAAAAATATCGTCGTTTCCAAAACGATCACTTTGAAAGGCCAGGCGTTTCCCATCCACACTCCAACGAGGATTCGAGTCATAGCCTTCGTGCACCGTGAGTCGATACGGACGACCTCCCTCTGATGACACGGTCCAGATATCCCCCTGATAGCAGAATGCCACCTGCTTACCATCCGGACTCAGGGCAGGTTGAAGCACATAGCCGCACGCAATGCTTTTTGTTAACAGGAGAAAGAAGCCGAGACGAAGGAGTTTTGTCATAAATAAAATAGGGAGTGTGAAGGCCGAACTGTGACAGCGCGATCTGAGATTGGAATCAGGGGGCGAACAGTTCCGCTAAAGATTCTAAAATAACATTTTGAGTGTGTTTGGAAAGTTTTCCTAACTTCTTCACAAAGCGGACCTTGTCCACAGTGCGAATCTGGTCTAAAACAACCTGACCTTGGATCCCCTGAAAAGTGCACTTCACCCTCGTAGGATAATTCCGTCCCCGAGAGGTCATGGGAGCAACAATTACGGTTGAAATATGAGGGTTCATTTCATTCGGAGAAATAACCACACAGGGTCGAGTTTTTCTGATTTCGTGACCTTTGGCAGGATTCAGTGATATCAGAAAGACATCAAAGCGATTTACTTCCATTCCCATTCCATATCATCCCAAGTTGAAGAAATTTCTTCCAGTTCTTCGGGCATTTTGTCGTCGCCTGACTTGGCCATCGATTGGAATGCTTCATCCCATCCCTGCCGGGTCTGGTGAGGAGAGCTGATGATAAGCGTATTCTCATGGATGTGCATTTCCACTTCATGGTCAAATCCACATTGCTCAAAAACGGGCTTCGGGATACGTATGCCCCGCGAGTTTCCTACTTTTACAATGGTCGCTTTCATAATAGTTACAATGTAATTACAGATACCCCTTATTCAAGTCCTAAATAAAGATTCAATTACATGCCCATGCTGTCGGCTGATCAGCTTCCGTTATAACTCAACCCAAACGTTTGTGCGCCTTGCTTCGATCGGTCCACAAAGGTTTGGGTTTATCTTTTAAAACCTGGGGTAACTCCCAACTGAATCACAATGTGCTTTGAGTCTAGGTCTTCCAATGATATTTTCACTTGTGGGTTCTTTAAATTTAATACCCGTTCTACTAACTCACAAAAGGATTGATCACCTGAATTCCTTCGTAGTCCTGGCCATGATTTAAATCCTCAGTCAGAAGGATGTTTGCTCCACTGAACTTTGCAGCGGAAAGTATCATACCATCCCAAAGTGAAATTTGGAACCGTCTACATATCTCTAAGCCCTGACCAAATCTTTCCAATGAATTATCTACCACCGGCCATTGTGAAAGGTCTTCAATGACCTGGCAGGTCGCTTCGTGGGTTTGGCCAGATCGTATGAAATTTACATAGAACTCCTGAAGCACCTGGACGCTGATCGCCATACATCCGGGACGCGTCCAGCCTTCCTCAATAATCGTTAGAACAATTTCCCTTTTTCTGCCTGCGGCAAGATCATACCCGTACAATAGGATATTGGTATCGATGAAACGCTCAACGGGCATGAATTTCGTCGCGGCTGAGGGGTTTATTTCCCAGGTCGTAACCGCGCTTCAGACGCTTCAATGCATTGGTTGACGACGGAACATTATCCTCTGCTGAGATCACTTTCTCAAGGCCTTCGATAACGAGTTTCTTGAAGCTGGTCCGTCGTTTTGCCGCCGTAATTTTAGACCTCTCCAACAATTCGTCCGGCAGATCAATCGTGGTTTTCATAAAAGCAATAAATATTGCTATATGGGTATTGGTCAAGGAAACAAATTAGACTTTCTATCGAACTTTTTGACAATCTCGGTCTTCGGTCCACTCGTAGCCATCAGTCTTTCAACAACGCATCAAACCGCGGATTCCCCAGCAGTCGGTCGAAGAAGAGCCAGAGGTCGAGCTCGCGGTTGATAGATTTCAGAACTGGACCCATTCGGCAACTCGTTCTTACTCCTTAAATGCATCCGATACGACTGCCGACATGGAAACTCCACGATTCCGCGCCAGACGACTGATTTTATCACGAGTGCTTTTGCTAACCAGAACTTGCATGCGCACATGCCCTTTGGATTTACGCCCGGCTCCCGGACGCTTTCCTCCACGACGCGGCTTCAGGGTGACTTGGTTCTTTCCCTCGGTGCGTTCCCATTCAAGTCCTGCAGTGCCTTCAGGCGGCTGCAGTCCCAACGCCTTTTCCTCATCCCGAGTCATGATTTGAGCAGTATCAGTGAGCTCCAAACCGTCCCGGGGTTCCTTGGTATACTTAGGTTGCTTTGCTTTGCTTTTCATAAATCCGCTTTTGCTTTCTCCAATAGCCCGCTCCAATGACTCGGATGTTTCCCGACCGCATAGTGAAACGCACAGTAAGAATTCCGGTTCCATCGAATCCTGTAAATTGATAGCGAAGTTCGTCACGCGTCATGCCAGGGTTTCGGAAAATCAACCGGTCTGGATCACTCCAAGCCTCACCCACAGTCGAAAAATCAACTCCGTGTTTGGCCAGATTTTCCTTTTCCTTGGCAAGATCCCATTCGAACCACACTTAATTAAGAAAGCTGAAGGATTTATGAATTTCAACACATTTATTCAAAATGTGCACGGAGCCCGTAGCTCTCAATCCTCCAGCAACTTATCAAAGCGCGGATTCCCCTGCAGTCGGTCGAAGATGAACCAGAGGTCCAATTCGCGGTTCACGAAGAGAGGGCCGTCCATTTTGCTGGCGGCTTCCAGGATTTAGGCGGCTTTTCATAGTCTCACGACTCTGGCTAATTTTGAATTCTTTTGTTGGAAGATCTCCCTGGCCCATGGGAAGAGAGAGCGAACTGGCCGTTCAGTCAGTAAGAACGTTCAATCCATACTCAAGCGTGATATTGCACGTGGCAATTTGTATGAGGCGTATTTATCAAACTTGAAGTCAGATATTGCCGCGAATCTACCGATCCTGTTTAGTGCCAAAAATGCCCACAGTTCTCACCCTTGGCCCCTATCGGTTTCACTTTTTCTCAGACGAAGGAAATGAGCCTCCGCATATCCACATTCGATTCGACGGGAATGATTGCAAATTTTGGTTAATACCTGTTGCCTTAGCTTCCAATCGTGGAATCCCAACCCATCGTTTGAACGAAATCGAACGTTTGGTTCACGAACACAGAAACCTATTTATAGAAAAATACAATGAGCACAGAGACCGTCAGCACTGAGCCATTAGCCATCCGAGCGTGGGCAGAAAAACGCCACATTTATCTGGAACTTGCCGATCAGCGAATTTTTGGATTTCCAGCTAGCCGATTCAGTCTGCTGAAGGATGCGACGGATGAGCAACTCGCCGCCGTTACTATAGAAGTTAATGGCTTTGCCCTGCGATGGGAGGAACTCGACGAAGATTTAACTGTTCCAGGAGTTGTTGCTGGTCACTTTCAACTACCACCGGAACCTGGCTCAAATGACTAGCAGTCGGCCCAATTAATTGAGGGCACTGATATTCCGGACTAATCCACCAACAACTTATCAAACCGAGGATCCCCTCGGAGCCGGTCGAAGATGAACCAGAGGTCGAGTTCGCGGTTGAGGAAGATGGGGCCGTCCATCTTGCTGGCGGCTTCCAAGGTTTCGATGGCTTTGTCGTTATCGCCGAAGACGAGGTAACAGATGACGATGTGCATCTCGGTTAGATCTCCGCGCCGGTAACGCCAATTTGGCGAGCTGGTCCGTTTCCGGACTTCAGCTATAGTTTGCTCCATCAGGTCCCGTTCACCGGTCAGCGCATGGCAGATCGCCAAGTTTGACCAAAAGTCAGGATCAGCAATCGGATCCATTGCCACGATATCCTTAAAACCGACCTTAGCTTTTTCTGCTGCGATCTGCCATTGCTCTCGATTCCCAAGCTCGAACCAGATCAGCGCCTTCATGCTTTCTCGAGAACGGAGCGAGAATTTAAAATCAAAATAATGGGCCAAGCTTAGATCGTAAGTATTTTTAGCGGGGGAATCATCGACTAATTCCAAAGCTCGACTCAGGTCCCGTGATATCGTTGCCACTACGGCTTCGATATAGCTATTTCCCTCATCGCTTCCTCGAAGGGATTTCAGGCCTTCAACATAGGCATCACGATCGCCAGTCTGAAGATAGTTATGAGACGCCAACAACGTGCTCCAAAAAATGAGGTCAGGCCGCCGTTCCAAGTTTCTCTGAATCTGAGCCCGCCCTTTCTCCCACATGCCTAGCCTTTGATAGCATGAGACAGTCCTGAAGATGATCGGAAAATCTAAAGGATCAGCGCGAATGGCGGCTTCAAGGAAGGGCAGCGCTTCTAGCATTTTCCCCATTTCCATATATCTCCAAGCCAAAGTGGCCTGGGCCTCGTAATCGTCCGGGTTCTGGGCGGCCTTCAGCAGAAGCCCGATCGACCCCTCCATATCGTTACGCTCGTTGTAGACCAACACCGCCTGGGCGTGGAGATACATTGAAGGATTTGGAGCCGTTCTTTTGATCTGGGAAAGAGCGTAGCGGGTCTTGGCCAGTAGCGCCTGATCGATTCTCTGATTATATCGAAACGCCATAGCGCCATCAACCAATAAACGATGCCATGCTTCATAGAAATCGGGATCGAGTTCAACCGCCTTCTCTAATAGCGTGAACCTCTCCGCGCTTCTAGAATCAGCCTGAAGCCCCTTGAGATATAAATCGTAAGCTTCCTGGTTTTGAGTGGGGCGGCGCTCGATTCCGGCAATTTCTTCCGGAGACAAGACGGTTTGAAGCTCCCCGGATATTTCCTTGGAAATGGAACTGATGATGGCAAAAAAGTCGTCGAGTTTGCGGGTGTAGCTTTGCGCCCAGATGTGTCCTTCGGATTCGGTTTCGATCAACTGGACCGTTACCCGAACCTGGTCGCCGGCTCGCTGAACGGAGCCCTCCAGCAGATATTTCACACCCAGTTCACTTCCGATTTGTTTAAGCGGTTTGACCGTATCGCGGTACTGGAGAGTCGATGTGCGTCCTATGACCAGCAATTTCCTGATCTTCGCCAGGTTGGTCAGAATCTCCTCGTGCACCCCGTCCGCAAAGAAGGCATTGTCCGGATCGGGAGACATGTTGGTGAGAGGGAGTACGGCGATGGATTTGTCGTTATCTGTAGATGGGAGTTGGGAGATCGAAGATGGAAGGGGTTCTTGTGCGGGCTTTGCCTGGAAGTAAAAGAACAAAGCCAGGGCGCCGAAGATGAGGGTGGGTATCAAGGCGCCTACCAGATACGCCATCCAGTTGCGTTTCTTCTGCTGTCCTTCAGACAGGGGCTTTGTGCCCTGCTTTTCCCGGGCGTGTTTGGTCGTCTTGATCCCGTCCGGTGTCAGCTCGAAGGCCCAGGTGATGATCAACGCCACCGGCAGGCCCAGTACCAGCATGATCACTACAAAGCGAAAAGCCCATTCGGGAATCCCGAAGCTTGCAAATGTTGTCGCCGCCACCTGAATGATGATCCACGCCACCACCGCATAGGTAATCCCCACCCGCATCACCTTGCGCCGTTTCAGCTCGGTCCAGAAAGTGGACGTTTTTTCTTCAGGGCCAGATGGGGTTGGTTTGTCGATCATTTTGCAGTGTTCTTGAGCTCCGCGTACTCCGGAATACGTTCCGCCAGGTAGTGGGTCCATTTACCGTCCTGAAACAAGGCATCTTTAACCGCTGGTTCCTGGAGAAGCGGATAAAAAATCAGGAAATCCGCTGCCACATAGTCGATCAACTTTAGAGAAGGATTATTCTCCAGATATTCAAACAATAGTTTTGAGGCTTTATCCGAGTCGGCCCATGTCCAGGCAATAAGAGGAGGTATCAAGCTATCTTCGTCGGATTCTTCAGTGACTAACGCAGATCGTTTTTCAGCAATTTCTACCGCCCTTGCCTCATTGCCCAGGATGGAATAAGCCATACTCAGAGATACCTCTGAAATGTCTAAGACAAACGGCGCATTCTCTTTCACGTTTTCTATAGCCTGTATTTGGAAATCAGCTGCAATGATTCTTTGGGCATAGTTGCGGGCTTCTTCTGGCTCTTCCCTAATATAATGTGCGACCATGGCTGTGGAAGTAATCATACAATAGTCTGCGAGTTCCCCAGGGCAGGTCTCCTCTGAGAAACTATCTGGAATCGGCAACTGATTCGATATCTGCACTAAACCATCCAGGTTGTTGTCATACTCCAGTAACGTTGCCTTTCTACTATGGTATGAATGGGTGTGATTGAAGTTATCCACTCCGATTTTTTCGAAACTGGTGCGATATTGTTCCATCAAGGTCTCATCCGCCGAATCGACAAAGGCTTCGAACAAATTACCCAGGCGCATATATAACGATAGGGAGTTGAGTCGTCGCTGTTCCAAGTCTTGAGGCAGTATCTGTTCAAGCCGTTCGTCCAGAAATTCAGTCGACCAATCGTTGATGCGATAGAACGTCTTTACTATTTCCAGAATGCGTACGTTGAATGGATCCATTTCCAGTGCTTTGTCGAAATATCGTTTTCCGGCCTCAGGATCGCGCGGGGTGATATGGATGTGCCACCAACCATAATTAATCAAAGTCATGGCATGGTTAGGATGCTCGGCGAGAATACGTTCAAAGATCTCCTTTCTTTCCGCCAGCACTTCGGGAGGTTGAGGCTCGATATGATTGATGATACTGGCAAGCAGGGCCTCCGGGTTGTTGGGATCCAGAATCATGGCTTTGGATAGCGCCCGTGCTGATTTGGAACTGAAGTCTTTCTCCACTTCCTTGCGCTCCTCAGGTGTATCATAAAACCAGGCTCGTTCGGGTATACGCTTGTTAAGCATGAGGTCATAATCGCGTTTCAGGATACCCCAGGCTTCGACAAATCCTGGATCCGCTGCGACAGCTCGCTCCAATAAGTCCAGACGCCTTCGCATGGAGTCCTCCGTCTCGCCTTCCGACTTATCGATGCTCTGAGCTTTTAAATAAAGATCATAGGCCAGGGGATTTTTGGATAAGGTTCCCTCAAGTTCCTGAACCGTCTCGGGCTGGATCTCCAGGTGAATGGAGTTGCTGATCTCCTTGGCCAGCTCGCTCTGCACGGCAAAAACATCCACGAGTTCACGATCAAAATTGCTGGCCCAGATATGGTGATCGTTAATCGCATCGATGAGCTGAATGGTGATGCGTACGTGATTCCCGATCTTTCGAACCGAGCCTTCGACTACGTACTGGGAGTTCAGGGCTTTTCCGATTTCAGACAGGGTTAGATCGGAGACCGCATAACGCAGCATGGTCGTACGTGATATCACCTTGAAGCCCTCAAGGCCGGTGAGGCCCGTGAGGATGTCTTCGTGGACGCCATCCGCAAAGTAGCGGTTGTCGTCCTCGGCGCTCATGTTGATAAGGGGCAGGACGGCAATGGACTTGTCCAAGTCTTCGACTTGAAGCCCATTCGACAAGCTCAGGGCAGGGGGCGATCCGCCTTCTCCTTGATCCGGCGTGACAGGGGGGTTGGCCCGGAAGTAAAAGAAGATGGCCAGGGCGCCGAAGATCAGAGTGGGCACGGCAGCTCCGAATAAAAAGGTGAACCGGTTTCGTTTGCGTTCCTGGTTTTCCGATAGGGGAACTTCGCCCTGTTCTTCCCGGGCGTGTTTGGTCGTTTTGATCCCATCCGGCGTCAGTTCAAACGCCCAAGCCAGAATGACCGCGACCGGGAAGAAAATGCAAAGCATGATCACCACAAAGCGGAAAGCCCACTCCGGAATACCGAAGCTCGCAAACGTTGTCGCCGCCACCTGCATAATCACCCACGCCACCACCGCGTAGGTGATCGCCACCCGCATAACCTTGCGGCGCTTTAGCTCGGCCCAGAAGGAAGTGGGGCCGGAAGGTTTGGGAGTTTCTGATTGAGGATCTTCGGTCATGGCATCCCTAGCCTGAGGGCTCCCCATTTCATTTTTGTCAGACGCCGATCAAAACTAAAAAAATCGGTTACCTCAGGAGGACAGGAGACGACGTGAAGGGCATCCGCAAAATCCCACCCTGATTGATGAAGGGTCAATGCCTCTGTTACTTGCGAAATATTCTCTACCTGCACGCCCTCCATCTGACTCAAGGTCGCCAGCGCCTTGTTCACGCTCTTTCGATCGAGTTTATAGGCTCCCCGAAGCACCCACTCGGTTTCCAGAAAAACGGTTCGGGACAACCAGACCTCATTATCCTTGAACAGAGTACGGCTCTTTTTCGCCTGCTGAGCATCGTCCGCTGTTAAAAATCGAACGACCACATTGGTATCAACGGCAATCATGCGCGCGATCTCTGGGCAAGCTCCTCAATAATGGCATCCATTTCTTTCAACGTCACCCTCCGAGACACCTTCCCTTTTAGGCAGCCGAAGACCTCATCCTGAGAAATGCAGGAATCAGTGACAGGACTCAGCACAACGCCATGGTCGGTTTCTTCAATATTCAACACCGTTCCCGGCTTCCACTGATAATGGTTTCTCACCGATTTAGGTATCACAACTTGACCCTTGCTGGAAACTTTAGTCCTCATGGGGCTCAAAAGTAAGACGCAAGTAAGATTTGTAAAGAACTAAGGGTTCTGTCTGTTCACTCACTCCCAAGTTCCACGCTCTCCAATTTCCCCAGATCGCCACCCGCATGACCTTGCGGCGCTTCCCACGTCGCTCGATGAGCTGTGAGGGACACGTCAGCTCGGTCCATAAACCCGTCCACCCCGAGATGTGTCGAGGGGCCAAGCCATCCGATTGCGGGGCAACATCGTCCGATGACGGTGAATCATCCTGCTTGCCTCGCCGTTGCGGTCGAGCAGAGGCGGGAACTTGCCGAACGGGCTTGTCTCTGTTGTCTTTATTCATCCTTCAGGATCCGAGCAGAGTTCGAAGTTGATTGGTTGTCTCCTCGCGGTCAATGGCACTGCTCGCAACCGCTAGTGTCAGTTCCTCCCATTGAGAGCTGTCGGGCGGCGTTTCGACATCATTTAAGCGCAGAAAAACGATACAGGCACCCAAAGCGGTTCGTTTATTTCCATCAAGAAAGGGATGGTTTTTGCACAGATAAAATAAATAGGCAGCCGCAACTTCTGCCAAATCGGCGAATGGGGATTTTCCACCAAAGCTGGCCTGGGGCGCGGCTACTGCGGATTCGAGCATGTTGAGATCACGATCCCCTTCTGAACCACCAAACCTCGCAATGGCTTGCCTATGAATTTCCCGGACAATTTCCACCGAGAGGTGGAAGCAGTCTTCCGGAGTTTTGCTCATGACAATTTCTTCATTGTTTCCGCATAATCCTCCATCGTGCTTTCGATGGTCTTTTTGATTGCTTCATCGGACGGCTGGGAACGAATCGGAGTCAGCGTAATGGTTCCTCCGTTGTGAATTTCCACGTTCAATTCATCTCCGACCTTAAGGTGCGCCATCTCCATCAATGCCGCGTCAAAGACGACTCCCTGGGAATTTCCGACTTTAGAGATCTTCTTTATCATGACGTAAAACTATGTATTACATGGAGTCTGTCAAGAATCCTCTGGGAGAGCGAACCCCTCCGCGCCTTACAAAAACCATCGCTATCCATTTGCCCAATGCCATCATCTCCACCTTTGCTGCTAATCCTCCAATAATGCATCGAAACGTGGATTCCCCCGCAGTCGGTCGAAGATAAACCAAAGGTCGAGCTCGCGATTGATGAAGCCCGCGCCTTTCGTATTGCTGGCAGCCTCCAGAATTTCGAGGGCCTTGTCGTTATTGCCAAGAACGAGATAACAAATGGCGATGTACATCTCGCATTCTTCCTGTCTCAGGTATTTCCAATAGGGCTTCGCAGTTATTTCCCGAATACGACTGACTTCTTGTTCCACGCGGTCGGGTTCATTCATAAGGGCAAACCAAATAGCCCGTTCGCCATGGCCTCGGGGATCTTCGAAATCTTCTGTTTCAATTACCCGCTTGGACGAGTCGATTAATGATGTGATCTCATCCATTTCTCCCAGCTCAAAGTGTATGAGGGCCATCAATAGCTCCCGACGTATGGACAATACGCCTTCTCCGTTCAGGAAGAATCGAAATCGACTGAATTGCCAGTCGTCATAGCCGGATTTGGCGATATCGAGATCACGATTCACGAGTGCCTGAATTACTTGGACCCAGGAATTGTCGATCGAATCACGCGGGTTGGGTGTTGAATTATACTCACTGTATTCAAGAAATGCCTTTCTGCTCCCGTATTGCAGGTAATCGACCAGGAGTGCTCCCGCTTTTTCGTCATGTTTATTAAAGAACTGGCGGGCTCGATCCCACATGCCCAGCCCGATATGATTCATCATCAGTTGTGTCTCGGTCAACTTGTCCAAGGGATCTGATCGGAGGATGGTTTCCGCCAGGAAAATAGCCTCTTCCAACCTGCCTGCGACGTAATAGAGCCTGCAAAGGTAGCGTTTGGCTTCGTAGGCCGAAGGATCGATGCTCAAGGCGTTCAGCAGCAGTTTTATTGCGCCTTCCAGATTTTGGTTTTCAATATCTTCAAAGCACGCTTGAGCGTATTTTAGTGGGGCCGAATCGGGGATTAAAGTCTGGGTTTTCGCCAACGCTTCGTGAGCCTTGTTCAACGAATCAGCAGGATTTCTTCGGGACCTTTGGGACCTGACGAGATAGTCGGCCGCCAGATTGGCCCAGGCCTCTCCAAAGGCGGGGTCCAGGGCCACCGCTTTCTCTAATAAAGGGATCTTTTCCTCCAGGTCGAATCGGGTGGTTTTCCAGGACAATCGATACTTGAGGAATAAATCGTAAGCATCCTGGTTTTCGGTGGGCCGGTATTCGATCTTCTCGATTTCCTCAGGGGAAAGGACCGCTTTTAATTGACCGGCAATGGCCTTGGCCACCTCGGCCTGGATGGCGAAGATGTCGTCCAGCTCCCGGCTGTAGTTCTCGGCCCAGAGGTGGCCCTCGGTTTGGGCATCAATGAGCTGCACGGTCACCAGCACATGATTGCGGGCCCGGCGCACTGAACCCTCCACCAGGTAGCGCACGCCCAGCTCTTCACCAATCTGCTGTAAGGTCTTGACCGTGTCCCGGTACTGAAGTGTCGAGGTCCGGCCGATGACCAGCAGGTCCTTGATGCGGGACAGGTTGGTCAGCACATCCTCGTGCACGCCGTCGGCGAAGAAGGCGTTCTCCGGATCAGGTGACATGTTGGCGAGGGGAAGGACTGCAATCGACTTTTCAGTCGATTGGGTTATTAAGTTATTGGTTAATGGTTCCTGGGGTTCTTGCTCAGGCTTGGCCTGGAAATAAAAGACGAGGGCCAGGGTGCCGAAGATGAGGGTGGGTATCAAGGCGCCTACCAGATACGCCATCCAGTTGCGTTTCTTCTGTTGTCCGGCAGACAGGGGTATTGCGCCCTGCTCTTCGCGGGCATGCCGGGTGGTCTTGATACCATCGGGCGTCAGCTCAAATGCCCAGGCCAGGATGATGGCCACCGGGAAGCCCAACAACACGCACATGATAACCAGACTCAAGGCCCACTGGGGAATATAGAGGCTGGGAAACGTGGAAACCGCAATCTGTATCACCAACCACGCCACCACCGCATAGGTAATCGCCACCCGCATAACCTTGCGGCGCTTCAGCTCGGCCCAGAAGGCGGCGAGGCCTAAAGGAGGCTTATCCTCTGAATCTGATGGTCTATGTTTTTCTTCGGGCATGTTCTATTAAAAGCCTAACAACGTTCGTTGCGCGCACTGGATCCCGTTTCACGGGAACAGGATATCCTTCTGGGAAGGATAACAGGATTTGAATGGTTTCCTGTTGGCGTCAGCCATCCTGTTACCGCAACGCGGTATTCAGCGACTATCAGGAGTGATGTTAAAATAGGTATCATTTAAAGAAGCTTAAGCTATAGCTTATCCGGGGGCAAAGGTTGGCTATTCGCCGGGTCATTGAGGATGGCCTGGAAGCCGGGATGGTCTCGCAAGGGCCAGAAGTCCAGGCAGTGACGCATGAAGTGGACATTGAGCATGGAGGGCTCCTTGATGAGGCGGTCCAGTTCCGCAACCGCTTCGTCCTTCTTCCCCAGCCAAGCCATGGCAATGGCCCGGTCGACTTCAATATCCAGTTTATAGTCTGGTCTTCCTCCAGTCTGACCTTGCAGCAATTCGTCGAAAATCTCCGCGGACTTATCCTCATCTCCCAATGCGGCATAGGTTATTGCAAGTTGGCTTTCGTTATAGTTGTTAAAATTGAACCTCCGAACGCCTGCCAGATACTGGTCTCTCAATTCAGTCAGTAATTTTCGGGCGTTGTCCTCGTCTCCCGTCACTTTGTAGGCTAAAGCATTGGCCCAGCGGGCAGTTGTAGCCCTTAGGTACATGGAGGATTGCGAATTGATGCTTTCCGGAGTCGGGTGCAGGACAAATTCTTTCCGTATCGCTGAAACCCTTTATTTTGGGCTTGAAAGTGTCTAGCTAC
>JAQBYJ010000013.1 GCA_027622555.1 Verrucomicrobiota bacterium | reverse complement strand
TGGTTTTCCAAAACTTTATCATGCGCATTTTACGGACAACCAGCGGCTTTTCGAACAGGGTCTAGCTAGAGTTTCGGGTGTAGTCCATTGTCCTTCGACCTTGCTCCATAGTTGATTTCCTCCTAAATGAGTCACCCATAGATCATCTGTTACCGGAGTATGAAAATTTGCGAATATTTCCAGATCACTGAAAACCGCAATCTCTTGCATCGGATTGTTGCCCGCGAGAGATCCATTCCAGGAAATGAAATTATTTCCTTCGTCCGGTTCGGCGGTGAGGTTTAATACAGTTCCAGGGTCTACTCGCGATTCACCCGACGCAATTCCTGAAATACTTCCTCCGGCACTGGAGACTTTCCTAATTTTGAATCCTGGTGTCCACGTGAGGTATTTAATCGTAAGCTCCAAAAATTCTGATGTGGCGAAAACGTTGTCGGCGACAATCTCAACCAGGTTCTTCCCCGGTACTAGCTCCATTTCAACCATTCTCGGTGTCCCCTGCGTGGAGTCGATATTATGAAACAATTCACCATTCAGAAATACATCGGGTAATCTATCATCGCTTTCATATTCGAAAGCAAATTGGCCAGGCCCATCAAATTCCCACTGTAATCTACTGCGTAATAATCCTCCTATAAATTCAGGGGATCTGATGAAACTGGACTCACCAACGGTTTCTAATGTCCATTCGTCTATCCCAAAGATTTTTGTTTGGAAACCAAGAAACTCTGCTGTTCTAAAAAATACAGCTTTGAGTGTTTCGTACCGGTTAGTAGTTATTTCTAAGGGGTTGTTGTAGGAATGGATCGTTCCTTCCCAGTGACTGAATTCCCAGCCGTCTTCTGGCACAGCTGTAAGGCTAAGGGATCCTCCAAGGGATGAAAACGCATCCGTTGGCGTGCCGTCCACGCTCCCTAACCCTGATACAGCGATCTCTAACGGAAATCCCTTAACGAACTGGAAGCTACCAATTTTGAGATTTCCTTCCAGAGGCAATTCGAACTTAACCTGCCCTGGAGCGAACCAAAGGGATTTTTCAATAGGTTCTCCTGCTAGGGTATCAATTGTCGTTCGATTAACTTTTCCGCTTCCTTCTGCTTTGTATTTGATGAGCCCAGGTCCATTCGCTTCCAATAGAATCCAATATTGGTCGTTTCCCGGAGGGCTAACCTCAAATATCTCAAGGTTATTTTCATCTAAAGTTTCGACAGAATTCAGATTTGCAGGTACAGTCACTTCCAACTCACCATAGGTGTATTTCCTTCCTGCGACTGCCAAGAATTCATGAACTACTCTATGGTCTATAAGTTCAATTCTAGTAGGTCCGAAGTTATATACCTCAGAGAGTGGGGTAATTAACGGTAACCGAAGGGATCCTTCCATCCAGTATAGGAATTCGTGACCTTCTTCTGGAGGATTTGCATCTATGGTAACGTATTCGCCAATAGCATAAGATTGTTTATCTGGCGTTTTCGCAACCTCTATTCCAATCCCTTCAACCTGGACACGAAAACCTGGACTGTAGGAAAAGTTGTCTAGCCAGATAACTTGATCACTACTAGCTATTGAGTAATCCACGATTCTCCAGCCAAATACATCTGGTTCGTCTTTTTGGTAGAATTCTTCTGTCCATTCTGATTTGGATTCTTCAACTATCGGGCGAGGTTCTCCAAACCGGCCTCCCGAAAAAACCAGCAACCTTCGCAAATTACTGATATCAATTTTGTAATCGAAGGTGACAACTGCATCTTCAGGCAACTCTCTCTCAAGAATCAGCGATGCGTTTCCTGGAACTGTAAGTTTAAGCGCTGTTCCGTTTTGCGCTTCTGGGTCACTGATTACTTCTATCATTGGGATCCCTTCCCCTTCTGTGGTGATCGACCACATCGCACCCAAATCGTCGTCCAGAGCCGCGGCGATTTCTTCAGAGGTTGGTTGGCTGAAAAGTTTTAGTGACAGGCAGGGAAGGAGAACAAAGTAGAGGGCTAAGGATTTAAACATGTTTGGAGGGATTAACTGGATTGCTTGGACTGGGGATTGATTTTGTCTGTGAATACCAACGGTCTAATCAATTTAAAAATGTGTCCTGGGACCATAATTGACCGCTAGAAAATTGAGGATTTGCGAAATTAATTTTCAAGGAAATAACCTGGAGGATCAAGTTCGAAACCCAATGAAATTCAATTTTCATTAATCGGATTCTCATACCAGATGAGACCGAGACCGGCTTTACCGTCTTTAGCGTTATTGTTTTCCTCGGTGTTGACGATATCCATGTCGCCATCTCCGTCGACGTCGAGGAGTAGGTTTAGGTCAAATTTTATTCCTTCGGCTCCACTTACATCGTGAGCAATCCAGTCGGGTTTGTCCCAGTAATATTGATACTCCAACCATACAATTCCACTTTTCCCGTCATCCGCATGTTCGGTGCTTAGGACTAAATCAATTTTCCCATCCATGTTTATGTCCCCGATTGCCACTGCTTTTGCGCGACCCATGTTTTGAGGGTAAGTCACTGGAAATTCAGTCCAGGTTTTGTGATCCTTTGTTTGGAAGATGCTGATGAATCCGATGTCATCCTTGTAGTATGGGACCGCAATTTCTTCTATGCCATCATTGTCTAAATCCCGGGTGTCGATAAACATTGGATCGTCGAGATGATCCGCTATCCAGTGAGTAGTCCAAGGTCGAATGAGGGCTTGATAGTTTTGCCCGGGATTTTCAAACCAACGGACGCCATTTGTTTGCCCTTTTCTGTCAGACAGGAGGATGTCGAAGTCGCCGTCACCATCCATGTCTTTAGTCAGCAGAGACATGGTCCAACCAACGGGGGAGAGAAGATGGAATTTCCAGCTGGAGATATCTCGAGGATCAGCGGGGTTTTCCAGCCACCCCAATTTCCCGTCTGTGTTTTTACCGCCAATAACAATATCGGGTCCATGCTTACCGTCTATATCCATATTGGTGGCAAACATCCATTGGCTACCGTCCTCGTATAGCGTTTGGGTTTCCCATTGAGTGGAATCTGCGTAGCTAGCCGGGTTCTTCGGTGCCCAATGAATGAGCACCTTCCTGTGGTTGCCCTCGGTGGAACTGATTACGTCCGTGGCACCATCCTGATCAACATCGACGAACAGTGCATCTTCAGCACTTGGGGCTGGCCCGGCGTCTATTTTAATCCATTCGGGTTTCAAGCCCGACTTTCTTTGCATCAAATACACCCGGCTCAAATCGCCTTGTTCCCAACCGGTAATCAGATCGGGGAGTCCGTCATTGTTAACGTCGGCGGTGCGAACACCGTCGGCTCCCAGGGAGGAATTGTCGATCGTGTGTCGCTCCCAGGGTGCAGTCGTCACTTTGACTTCAGGCACATAGTGCTGGCAGCCACTCAAAAAGAGAGCGGCGGATAGAAGAAGGAACCATTTTTTTTGATCAGGCATGTCTGGTGCGAAACTCGGAAAAATTCGGAAAATTCCGGGTATCCACAAATAAATTTGGAAACTGTTCTTTGACCGAATCTGGTGCTCGTGCTTCGAGTATTCTTTCGATAACCAATCCGGAGGGGAATAAAGATTCTGCAATAGTTTCGAAGGTATGGAGATAAGAAACAAGCTTCATTCGGGGCAGCATTTCCCATTCGTATTCTTCACTGGAGGCATACAATCCTCTTAATAGAAAATGGAAAGCAATCTTTACCGCCAGGCGGCGACTGAGGTCGCGGCCACTTCCTGGAAGCGGATCACTTTCCCATCCCTGAAATCTAATAAGTGCATGGCGATTCCAGAAGCACTTTTACCCGTGGATTTCACGGTATAACTAGCATCCAGTGCGGAGACAACCCTATCGCCTTCGGCCATTAGAGTAACTATTTGGAATCCGGTGAATTCCATTTCCTCGAATTTTGCGAAGAAACTTTCCACCCCGGCCGGTCCATGGTAGGTGCCATTCAGGGGATTGTCTTCGTAGTTACTCCATTCGACGTTTTCTGCCAGAATGGACATCAAGGGTTTCATATTGCCTTCTGCGAAACCGTTATAGGCTGCCAGAACGGCCGCTTTATTTTCTTCTGCACTCATCTTTTTTGTGGTTTTTGATTCATATTGCAATTGATGAAATTAGCCTGGATTAAAATCGGGGTTCAGCTCCGTTGGAATAACGGCGTTGGTACTTTTCTGCCAAGCTTTGAGTTCTTTGAGTAGGGCCTGCGCTTTTTTCGAGTTAGATTGAGCGAGGTCGTTTTGTTCACCTAGATCTTTCCTTAGATTGAACAACTCAATCGAGTCGTCTTCGAAATATTGAATGAGTTTCCAGTCTCCCTTTCGGATGACGCTACAGGGTGTTGCCCGCCAGTAAGGAATGTCAGTTTCATAGACGTTGACGACTTTGTTGTAAAGATCGCCGCTAAGATAAAGAGGGTAGTGCCAAAAGATAGACCGATTTTGTAGAGCCTTTTTCCCGAATAGGAGTGGAGCAAACGATTTACCGTCCACTGGCTGCTTCTGAGGCAAGGTCGCTCCGCCCAGTTGCGCGAAGCTGGGCATGTAATCGACCCCTGTGATGGGGGTTTCGCAAACGGAGCCAGGTTCTATAACGCCCGGCCAACTCATGCAGGTGGCGACCCGAATGCCTCCTTCGTAAAATGCGCCTTTGGCTCCTCGGAGCGGCTCACAATAGGTTGAGCCCGAAGCTCCTCCATTGTCAGCGGTAAATACAATCAGTGTCTCTTCCGCGATGCCTGAAGATTGGAGGGTTTCATGGATTCGGCCGACCCCGGTATCCACGGCTTCGATCATGGCAGCATAGGTCGTATTCCATTCTTTATCCCACTGACGGCTGGCCAATTTCTTATCATATTTGGCCTTAACATTTTCTTGAGCTTTAAGTGGAGTGTGCACGTCCCAAAAGCAGAGGTAGACAAAAAAGGGATCGTCTTTGTTCTCTTTGATGAAATTCACGGTAGCAGTGCTTAGGGATTCCGAGACGTCGATATTCCCGTAGTAATTTTTAACCGGACCACCACGTCCGTCCGGGTCGCTGACATCAAATCCTTGCGTATCGGGTCCCAGGTGCCACTTGCCAAAATGGGCGGTTTTATACCCTGCAGTGTTCATGACTTCAGCGATAGAGGTGACGGACGGTTCCATGGTTAACTTGGAAGGCAGGACACCGTCTCCTTTATCGTCCTCGTTACGAGGAACCAGAAATTTCATGTATTCCTTGTTTCCTTTGGCTTTCGTTCCTGGCGTCCACATCTGTGTGCGGGTAATATACATGCCGCTCACGATACAGGACCTCGAGGGCATACAGTTTGATGCTCCGGGGTAGGCATTACTGAACTCCATACCCGATGCTCGAAGGGCATCAATATTAGGAGTCTCGTAAAATGTTGCTCCGTTGTAACCGACGTCCGACCAGCCCAGGTCGTCGGCCATGATGTAGATTATGTTAGGTTTTTTCGGCAGGCTCTGGGCCTGAGTTGCGACACAGATGATCGTCGATAAGAGTAGTTGTGATAGAAGAAGTATTCGCATGATTTTCATGCATTATTCCCTCTGAATCTTGCAGGTCAAGTGGCTGTTTGCTTGTTTAGGGCGAGTAAATAGAGCGACCTAACGTTTATAGGTCGAAAATCACCAAGATTGGTAGGGCTCGATCGCCGAGCGAGCCGTCGTAGAAGCAGCGGATTGCGGCGAAACCGCCCTACCTGAATCAGCGTCAAAAAAGATTTAAAACGATCTAAGTGTCGAAACTTGAAAGTTTTTATACCGCGCGCTTCGGGTAAACATGTGCCGCAGTCCAATCCGGCCCTCAGTAATGCCTGGATGTTTATCGTTCACCCAGTGGCACAGGTATTCCTTGTCCGGGTTTTTAATCATCATGAAAAGCTCATTTCCTTTTTTGATGATGGTTATGTGGTGCGGAACACCGGGTGCGAACAGGCCTGTTCTTTGAAAGACATCAGGATCCAGTTCGGTATTCGTCAGCCCTTTTTTCAGCAGAGGCATGTCCCGACGAGCCCTAATGTAATCGAAGTCATCCTCAACGGCATCTCCACCGTAAGCCGCATAACTGATGTGGTAGGAATTCATGTTGTTGAAGTAAGTTTTCATGGCTGGAACGGATCGTTTGTCTGCCCATTCGCTTATGTCCTTCGGAAAACCTTCTTCGTCGCTTCCGGTAGCTTGTATGTATAGAATAGTGACAAACTGATCTGCCTCATCTGTCCGAGTATATTCATATTCGATTTTGAGGTCTCCAGAGAAGCTTTGTTTAGTCCAAAGCACTGTGTGGCTTGGCCAATGTAGGCAAGTGTCGCCAATCCAGCCGCGCTGATGAACGGCTAGCGGATCCGCTTCCAGGTGCCTTCGAACAAGGTCGGTCCAGCCTTCGCGTGCGGCCAGATTTAACGTTATTCCGAGCTTGTGGGTGCCGTCCGCCTTGTCCGGAATTTCTGTTAGAAAATAATCCACCACCTCCTGATGTTTCATCCATTTTGCCTGAAGGACGGGTGGGTAGGTGTTCATTGGATTGGTGTAGACTTCAGCTCCATAATCCACCAACAAACGGCAGGCAGCTAGATTCCCTTTAGCGGCGGCGTATTGTAAAGTGGTCCAGTGATAGAGATCTGGGTTTGGATGTCTGGCGTGAACGAGGCCCGGGTCTTGCTCCAGTATCGCTTCCAGATCCGACGTATCCTTTTGATCAATAGTTTTGAAAATGGCTTCTGTTGGAGGTGGCATATCGCCTATTGGGGTTTTCTAAAAATGAGGATGTGTTGCTGCGGTAGGGTACCAATCGTTTCAACGAACTCCAGGTTCTGAATTTCCATCTCTTTTTTGACCTGGACCTCGGTCATCTTGTGCAGGCGTTTGATGCGAACCGCTGGATCTTCTGTTCGGTATTCCACGAACACAAGTAGTCCTCCAGGTTTGAGACTCTCTACCATTTTAACCGTCATTTCATAGGGATGGCTAAGCTCATGGTAGACATCGATCATGATGGCCAGATCTACCGCGTTGTCGGGCAGGTTCGGATCGGTGATGGTTCCTAAAATGCCTACAACCCTGTCGCCGACTCCTCGGGCTTTCATTTTTTCGGCCAAAATATCCAGCATTTCCTGCTGTATATCGACTCCAAGAACTTTCCCCGATTCACCAACCCGTTGAGCAAACTGCCAGGCGAAGTAGCCGCTGCCTGCCCCTATGTCGGCAATCACATCTCCTTCTTTTATGGGAAGGGCTTCCATGAGCAGGTCAGTCCGTTCCTCTTGTTCACGGGTAGGCCGTTCCAGCCAGCTTGCTCCCTGGTGCCCCATGACATGCGAAATCTCACGTCCCAGATAAAATTTACCTATACCGTCGCGGTTGGACTCCGAGCGTTGCTCGTAAAGTGGATCGGGGGGAGCCGAGAAAGTGGGAAGACCCGCCAAGAGGGAAAATACACAAATGAGCATGAGTGCTGTTTTTTGCATTCTGAATTTCATTATGAAAGTGGCGAAAAGGCAATTCGGTAAACTCGGACAATACATCTTAGGATTTGGAGTCACAATTCGAACTTCTGATTCGTCCTCTCTTTGAAAACCAACCGTTTGGAAATCCTAAACGGTCGAATTCAGACTGTTTTTATTTACGAAATCCGGATAAACGGGTCGCGTTCAATTAACCACCAATGCAGTAGAGTACCTCTTGCCGACCATCCGCTTCGTGGTGGGCAACTCGAAGGTAGATTCGATCTCCACAAATGACGGGTGTAGCCCAAATCTCATCCCCGAGTTGGTTTTCCGCCACGATCTCAAATGCCTCTGGATTCGCTTTGAAAATAACCGTCTTCCCTTGTTCGCTGGAGGCGAAAAGCTGGTCGCCAACCAGAACGAGAGAGGCACTGAAATTTCCGCCAAATTTGTTACGCCACATCATCTTTCCCGTTTCTGTATTCCAACAATAAGCGAAGCCATTGTCGGTCATGGTGTAAAGATGCCCTTTGGTTACCAACATGGATGGGGCGTAGACCTTGATTGAATTTCTCCAGATAAGTTCACCCGTTCCATCGCCCGATACACAGGCGGTTTCCGTCTTGGGCCAACCTCCGCTCGCGTAAATGCGTTGCCCATCGGTCACCGCACTTCCCACTGTTTCCTGCGTTGTGACTGGCGACGACCAGTTGAGCTTGCCATCAGAGGGATTGTAACTGGCGAGGATTTCACAGCCTGGAAGTATGAGCTGGTCTTGTCCGTTGATTGAAAATATAACGGGAGAAGCGTAGTTTGGGATCTGTGGGCGTGATGTTTTCCACACAACCTTTCCTGTTTCCTGATCGAAGCCGGTGAGTTCCCCTCCATTTTTGTGATCGGCAGAAACGATAACGAGGTTGTTGTAGATTGCGGGTGAGGTCGAGTAGCCCCAATGCGAGGAGAATTCGCTCGCTTTCTTCTGCCATAGAATTTCCCCATTTATATTTAGCGCTGATAGCCAGATTTGCTCATTGTACATGAATGTTGCGAATATCCTTTTTCCGTCGCAGGCGATGGTCGGCGTGGCTTGGCTGTTTCGATCATGGATCCGTCCTAGCCATCCGCCTTGGTGAAGTTGGGTAATCCATTGAAGAGCGCCGGTGGATCTATTGAGGCACATCGCGGATTGGGTTTTATTCGCTTCATCTGAAGTTAGCAGAAATACGCTCTCGCCCACCACCGTGGGTGTGCTGTGGCCTCGTCCGGGAATCGGAGTTTTCCAAATGATATTTTTTGTTTCATCCCATTCTGTTGGGATTCTTTGGTTTTGTGCGTGTCCGTTGCGATTTGGACCACGCCACCATGGCCAGTCATTTTCAGAGATCCCCAATTCTTTCGCTCCCGGCGAATCAATGATCGCCCTCAAGGAAGTTGGATACCAAGCGAAGAAAATTAAGCTTAGAAACCCGGCGAGTTGTTTTGTCCGGACCAATGAAAAGTTGTTTAAAGGAGCGTAAAGAAGGTTTGGGGAGTTGAGCATAGCGTTTCGTTGATAGAAGATGATGTCCTACAAACGAATTTTAGTTTCGGCAAGCCTACTTTGACTTACCAGCTTCTATGACAACCTGTTTTTCGAGCCATTTATGCGCCCGAATAATTACATCTGTTATCCCTTTAGGCCTTGCCGGTTTTGCAACGAAGTCATGCATCCCTACTGCTTCACATGCATCACGATCATCTTGTCGCGCGTTTGCTGTAAATGCCGTAATATAAATGGGATGTTTTTTGGTCTCTGAATTTAAAATTCGAACGGTTGCTTGATAGCCATCCATGATTGGCATTTGTAGGTCCATAAAAATGATGTCGTATGGTTTCAATTCAATGGCATCCAGACATTCTTCACCGTTGTTCGCAACATCGCTGGCATAACCAAGTTTCTTAAGAATGGTTTCCATCACTTTGGCATTTATGGGATTGTCCTCTACGATGAGGATCGAATGCGGATACTGTATGGCGAAGGACGGGTTTAATTCACTGCCCCCGGTTGGCTCAGTCGATTTATTAAGCTTAACCGGATCTTTTTTGGCGATGAGATTGCAAAGGCATCCGTTTAGGTCTGTTGGGTGAATGGGTTTATTCAAAGTGAGGCAATTACCCTTCCATGTGGACTCTGCCTTAACATTGATGGCTAATAAACGAATGATTGGGCAGGTGACTTTCTCAATGCCGATCATCAACGAATCAATTTCAATGAGGTTCTCCTCATCATCTATTATTAGCAGGTCAATTGAGTCGTCCTGAAGTGCTTGAATAATGTTTTCGCGCGTTAAATCCTTCGCTTGTGACAGAACGCTCCAGTTGGAGAGTTGATCCACAATGGCGGAATTGGAAATAGAGTTATTGGATAGAACGGTGCATTTTTTCTGAGGGAAGGATCTGAATACAACCGTATCCTCCATAGGAGTGCACTTCATTTTCACGGTAAAAGTCGATCCTTTACCCAGAACACTTTGGATCGATATATCTCCGTTTAAAAGGCGGATTATTTTACGGGAGATGGATAGTCCCAACCCCGTTCCTCCAAAGCGTCTCGAATTATTGGACTCGACCTGGAAGAATGGTTTAAAAAGTTGATCAATTTTGTCTGTTGGAATCCCAATACCTGAGTCGTGAACTGAAATGCAAAGTTCTTTGGTTTCCTTCGAGTATTCCATATCGATGCGTACACCTCCTTCTTCGGTAAATTTGACGGCATTTCCAATGAGGTTACTCAGCACCTGCCTGATTCTGGAACCATCCGATTCGATGAATGCCGGGACATCCTTGGTTGTGAATATATTTATACATAAATCCTTTTCCACAAAAACGTGAGCGAATGAATTCACGGTAACCTCCAGCAATTCTATGACATTTACAGGTCCTAGTATGATTTCCAGTTGGCCAGCTTCAATTTTTGAAATATCAAGGATGTCGTCGATAATTTCCAAAAGAGAATCGGCACTGTTTTTGATGGTATCTGCCAGCTCCCGTTGTTCCTCGCTGAGTTTCTCCTCAAGAAGAAGACTGGTCATCCCGATAACCCCATTCATGGGAGTTCTAATTTCATGGCTCATATTACCCATGAATTCGTTCTTGGCCCGGTTTGAATTCTCAGCAGCGTTTCTTGCTTCGACCAAGGCTGTTTCTGCTTTTTTACGTGCGCTGATATCGCGTGCAATTTCTACATAGCCACCAGTCTGTTCACCTGGAAGAGTTTCAAGTCTGGATAGTGTGACATCTGCCCAGAATCGCTTTCCGTCCTTGCCGATTCGCCAACCTTCGAACTCGGATCGACCGTTTATTTTGGCCGTGTTGATTAAACTTTTGTAGGCTCCGGTTGCTTTGTCTTCCTCTGCAAAAAAAACGATATAGTTTATCTCCTTAGCCTCATCGGTTTTGTAACCAAGCATTCGTTCCGCCGCGCCATTCCATCTCAGGATCTCTCCATTGTCATTAATGGTGAAAATTACATGATCGCGAGCACCTTCAATTATCAATCTCAACCCTTCTTCATTTTCACGTAAAAGGGCCTCCCGCTGGATCAGCTGATTTTGGGTTTTTTTCAATTCAACCACCGTATCCTCCAATTGATCCCTCGAGGTTTTTAGGTTGGATGTCATCTGGTTAAAGGTTTTCGCAAGATCACCACATTCGTCACGCGAACCGATATTGATTTCCTGAGAAAAGTCCCCTCGACCGACGGCCTCAGCTCCATCGCGTAATTGTCGTAACGGACGTGTGAGATTCCTAACCAGAATCATGATTGTGCAAATACTAATTGCTATGCCAACTACGCTTATGCCAATCAGGATCACCTTCGTAGCGCTCAAGGCCTGAAGCCGTTCTTCGTAGGAAGAAAGCAGCGCGTAGCTTAGGGATTGCGTAGCAAATTCAAGGTTCTCCAGGCGACCCGTTAATATGTGAAAGTGTTCACCATTAATTGCATCTGTCGCTATTTCCGAATCTTGGTAATTGATACTTTGTTTTAGGACGGTTGATTGTCTGGAGAAAACGTCTTTATCGACGGTACCAGTTATCCATTGCTCACCTGCATAGATTACTATTTCCGTTCTGGTAAGTGATTTTATATCATCAACGGCTGTCTGTCCGAGTTCTACCGCGAAGGTAAGTATGCCAACTGGATCCGTGTTTTCTGCAAGAAAAACAGGAGTTGCGATCAAATGGTAGGCGCGATTGTCGTAGACGGAAAGTTTTGAACGGGTGGTCCCATCTTTGGCCTGTCGAATTAGCCGGGAGGCATTGGATTCGAAATCCGACAGATCCTTTATATTGGTTGTTTGAGCTCGGCTTGGAATTTGACTGGGATCATTAGGCGTAAAAATAATGACTTGTACATCGCCTTCATATTTTTCCAGGGAATTCACTAAAAATGAATGCATGGTGTCCGGATCATTTAGCATAGCCACTGCCTTGAACCGAGGCTCGTTCACAGTGTCTCGAAATCTCATCACAAGACTTTTTTCTATCAAATCCAGAGAATTTCTGAACCCGGCACTGACTGCGAAAAGTGTCTTCCGGTCCTCCTGACGCGCTGCGGATTCAACATGCTGTTCCAAAACAAAAACCGTGATGACAGGCAACAGCACCAGAAAGGTAAGTACAGGAATCAATATCTTCGTCTGGAAGGAAAGTCTAAACCTGCTCTGTCTTTCAGTTCCCATTTATTGTCTTTGTATTCGTTAAAATTTTGGTAGTTCGGATAATCCCATGACTATATCCAATTCAATAGTCCCTTCTTCCGGGACAGTGATTTCTAAATATTTTGGCGGTAATCTTTCATGCCACGCCTTTAATTGATAGGTCCCAGGCGGAACGTTTTTAATTTCATAATTTCCGCGGCGATCTGAAGTGGCAAACCACGGATTTGGCATGACAAGCACAATGCAATTCATCTGAGAATGAATAGAGCAGAAAACATCTACGCGTCCCGGTTTTACAAATACGACTGCTTTGGGATTGTCCTTGCTCTTGTAGTATCCCAAATCAAATGGTTTAGCTTCTGAAATGGAAAAAACGTTGTGAAATATTTCATCACTATTCTGCCATACGATTTCGCCATTCTGCCACGCGAAAGTTGATTCAAGTTGCGCAAGTTCAACTTCGAACCTGGTCGTCGACGTTGATCCGATGGACCGAAAGAATCCGTTTCCAAACCACAACTCCGTAAGGAACTCATCTTCTGGATCTATCTCTCCTGTTCTCATAAAACTACCACCAAAATGGAGTTGATTCGTCAGATCGAAGCCCGCCCTTGCGACTACAGATTTATCGGAAGTAAAATCTCTCAGGCGATCATGGCTTCCATTCATTACAGCAAGCACGTAAGAAAAATCTCCCAATTCACCGAAAGCTTCGATCCCTTCATCTATTCCCCAAAAATCGGCAACCGAGTGAGAAATAAGTGGGTTATCCATTACATCTCTTTTCAAATACTCTTCGCTAAAGGGTATATCTAATCTACCCATACGAAAGTTTACAGCCCTATCCCAATCCCCGATTGCCAAAACTTCTTCAAACTCGATGTATAACTCGCCGATCTCCAGATCGGAGTTATTACTTTCCCTGGAAAACAATTCGAGTTCTGAAAATAAGTAAATTTTCTCAGCGATCTGTGCTTCGATAAACACCCTGGCTTCATCGACCCGGAACTCTTCATTCGGAAAATTGGTATTGGCTTCGCCAACTCTAAAGATGACTCCAGCTTCTCCTGAAATGTGGATTGAACTTCCAAGGGATTGTCGTGGTGGCGCTGATGGAATGTCGAAAGCAGATTCTTGAAGCTCGACGATATGTACGTTTTGACGATCCGTTGCTTCGTTGATCCCTATTAACTGTTTTCTTAGATTATCAATTATCACCTGCTGGTCACTCACGTGCTGGATCAACCGGTTGTTCTGTTTTTCGATGGCCTCAATTCGATCCACGATTTCTGCTAAATCCTGGCCACCTACCTGACAGTTCAATACAAACAAATTTAGGCATACCAAGGCGATGTTCTGAAGTCCAATCAGATGGTGTAAGGGGATAGGCATGATAGATAGGTATTACTTCGAATTCGTCTGTATCCTGGATCTTTTCAACAAGCTTATTGATGAGAAAACCTGACTATTAGACGATCAAACTTGGATATTTTGAGATAGGATTGTCGTACATTTAACCTGATCATCCCATCTCACCCTCATGTCTCGGTCAATGAGGGCACCCGAAGCTTAATACCGATTTTACAAAAAGATTTGTTAAAAAGGGGAATCCGTTACCTTTTCAGGCATAGACGATTTGGTGAATCGCCCATTGAGGTCTTTTCCTGTTAGGGCTAGCCAGCTGGTGCCGGAGTGGATTCAACGCTTTTTTCGCGTTCTTTGCTTTCGAGCAGTTCCTTTAATTGTTTTGTCAGGTCGTTTAAATCCGATGGAGGCTCCATGTCGGCATGCTTGCACAAGGCGTAGACGACATTTAAATTTGTTTCCAAGTCTTCTGCTGCACCTGCTTCAGCGCTTGCCCTTGCGGCCCAGACAGCTTCACCTGCTCTTACTGCAAGATTAAGTGCATATTGCTGTTCTATTCCCAGAGGTGAATATTTTTGAACGAGAGCCTCCCCTTCTTTTTTCAACTCCTCATATATTTCTTCCAGGAACTTCGGGTTGGGACCTGTTTGATCAATGGTACCATCATTCGATCTGTATGCATTTGTGTTTTTGAAAAGTGAAGTAGCATCCTCGGCGTTCATCCGCATAATTTGGATGTGCTGCAAATATCTGAAAATGCGGATGCTGTGAGGTAGCTCAATCAGGACGATAACCATGTAGACAACGTATAAAGTCGTCATAAAAAACGGGGCGCTAAAAAGGAGACTTAGTACGAGAAGGACTCCGTTGAGGGTGATTCCTGAAAAAAGAAGTACAACCGCTAGAACAGCGCGATCGAACTGCATTGAAAAGGGAATTGGAAATGGCTGAAGTCCACTCAATTGGTAAAACCGGGACGGCACATCTCCATACATGATCCCAAGAAAATACAGTATCAACGGGACAAACATCAGGGGCCAGAGCCATAGACCATCGCCATAATTGCCTCTAGCAAAATAGTCGATCGTAGAGAGTATAAACAGGAGAATGCACAGGTAAAACGCCACGTTCTTCCAAGGAGTAATCGCATGCGTCTTTTTGGTTTTCTTGCTCACCTTGTAGATTAAATTAGTTGCCCCTTAATGAGGATGGCCGAAATAGTGCAAAATCGGCGGAGAATTTAAATGTTTTTCTGTTAGCGCAGCTCGAATCGGATTTGAGTCACTTATAAAGAGCAAAACTTTTGTGCACTTTGCTTGATCGGGCGGGGAAATTCTCTTTTGTTTTACGGCTTATGTCAGATTCAACTAATCCAAAGGTCTCAGTTGAGACCAGTAAAGGTACCATCACACTCGAGCTTTATCAGGATAAAGCTCCTATTTCGGTGAAAAATTTTCTTTCCTATGTTGAAAAGAATTTTTTTGCAGAAACCATATTTCACCGAGTTATTCCAAACTTCATGATCCAATGCGGTGGTTTTACGGAAAACATGCGGCAAAAGAATCCTGATTCACCGATCAAAAATGAAGCAGACAATGGAGTATCCAACGATCGTTACACCATTGCCATGGCCCGTACGCAAGTTGTCGATAGCGCGACTTCCCAGTTTTTTATCAACACTTCAGATAATGATTTTCTGAATCATGGCGGGCGTGATTTCGGCTACGCTGTGTTTGGTAAGGTTGTCGATGGCACGGATGTTGTTGATGCCATTGGAGCAGTCGCAACCGGTAACAAGGCCGGGCACGGAGATGTCCCTTTAGAGACGGTTCTGATAAAGTCAGCCTCTCTGGTTTCATAAAGTTTTCAGTGTTGGATGGAATATGAAGATCGGGGTACGCGTCTTGTCTGTGCTGCTCTAATCTTTGTATGACCTCCAAGTTAAAACGTTCATTTGTCCTAAGCCTGACCCTATTCTTGGGACATGGTCTTGTTGCAGGTTTTGATCATTCACATAAAGATTGGGATACGATTCTAGGCACGCATGTACATGGGGCATTGGTTGACTATGCCAGCCTGTCCGATGAAAGCACCTTGCTGTCGAATTATCTCAATCAGTTGAATTCCGTTTCTCTCCAAGAAATGGATGACTGGTCACGCGAACAGCAAATGGCATTTTGGATTAATGCCTACAACGCCTTCACGGTGCAGGCTGTTCTTGATCACTATCCAATCAAGACGAGAACGATCAAAGGGCTGGTAGTTCCAAGGAATAGTATTATCCAGATTCCTGGTGTTTGGAAGAAGCTTCAATGGAAAGTAGCAGGCGAGTTGCTCACGATTGAATACATCGAACATGGAATATTAAGGCCCAAATTTAATGAGCCAAGAATGCACTTTGCGATTGTGTGTGCTTCAATCGGTTGCCCAGACCTGCGACCAGAAGCATTTACCTTTGATCAGCTTGATCGGCAACTGGAGGAACAAACTCGAAAGTATCTAACCAACGCGGAAAAAGGTGTTAAATTCGACTTTGAAAAGACGAGCGTTTGCGTCTCCCAATTATTTAAGTGGTATACGGATGACTTTTTGGTAACACCAGACACCGGATTTAAGGTTGAGAGAAACAATGAAAAGGAACGGATTGCCTTTCAATTCATCAGTTATTTCATAACAGAACCTCGGGCGAGGAGATTACTCCAATCCAAACATACCGATTTAGATTTTCTCAGCTACGACTGGTCACTGAACGAATTTTCCCATCCTGATGGTTAAGCTTATAAAATTGGTCCGATCTATTTACTTAATATTTTTCATTTTGTCGGGCCAGGTCGTTTCTACTCAAGCGGCGGAGTCGTTCACATCCGAACAAAAGGAAACTCTTGCCGCCGGTGAAATTGTTTTTCTTGAACCTGAAGGGTCCTACCTCTTCAAGGCTGCCATTCAAATCGACGCTCCTGCCGCTTCAGTTTGGGCTGTGATGCAGGATCAGGACCGTATTCCCGGATACGTAAAAAGTGTGAAGGAAATTCGAATTATTGAATCAGGCGATCAATGGAAAATCATCGAGCAAAAACTCAAGTTGCACCCGTTGCTTCCCAGGTTTAATTATGTTTTTAAAGAGCAGTACGGTCCTGGATATTCAATCCGGTTTGAAAGAGTTAGCGGCAGTTTTAAGGAGGTTAAAGGATGGTGGCGTATTGATCAAAATGAGTCCGGAAAATCAGTTACCTTAGTCTATTCCACCTATGTTGATATAGGTTGGTTCATTCCTCAGTCCTGGATCAAGAAAGGCATAAACAAAGACGTGCCAGAGTTGCTGGTTGCATTTCGCAACGAGGTTTATTCGGACCTTGAAAAAAAGGAAAAACCCGAGAGTGAATTGTGAGCCCTTCGATCTCTGTCATTATTCCGGTTCTAAACGAGGCATCCTTTATTGGCCCCCTATTGACATCTCTTTTTAACGAAGAAGATTTAGAAGTCGTCGTGGTTGATGGAGGCAGTATCGACGACACCTTTTCCGTTTTAAATAGGTTCCCCTTATTAAAAATCGTAAGCTCCTCTATGGGACGTGGTAACCAGTTAAACCAGGGAGCTAAAATGGCAACTGGTGAAACCTTATGGTTTTTGCATGCAGATAGTACCATTCCCGAAAATTGGCGTGAAGCAATTGAGGAGATAATTTCTGAGCCTGGGGTTGCCGCTGGAAGTTTTCCATTAGAGTTTTCCGAGGATCGGCTGATGTTGAGAATTTTTGGTGCTTTTAGTCGATTGAACCATCCATTGCTCACCTATGGTGACCAGGGGTATTTCATGAGCAGGCATGTGTTTGATAAGGTAGGTGGATTTAGGGATTACCCCTTTCTTGAGGATGTTGAGATTCAATGTCGTTTGAGGAAAGTCGGTCGCTGGAAAAAGACCAATTTATCGTTAGTCACATCCGCAAGGCGATTTATTGCCCGAGGAATCATCCGCCAACAGCTAAAAAATATTGGAATAGTCAGCTTGTTTCTGGCCGGAGCATCGCCTTTTTGGTTAAGTCGGTTTTATTTGCCCGAAGGTTTCGATCAGGCTAACCCATTCTCCCAATCCGCTTCGCGGAAACCAACCATCTTAAACGTTTCAGAAAGTAAAAAGGGACGTTTAACTAAATTACCATTCTCGGTTAAAAGCTGAATGGCCTCACGCTTCTCCAAGCTTGGAAGTTTGTCTTTTAATCCAAGACTCCTGTAGTCCATGCCAGAGGTATTAAACAACTTACGGATATCTCCTCCATAAACGTTTAGCATCGTTTCCAATTCTCGTTTGGTTGGGGGAGTTTCGCGAATGGCAATCTCATCGAAACTCAAGCCTTGGCTCGTCAGCCATTTGGTAGCATTTTTGCAGGTGCTGCAATTTTTGTAGGTGTAGATTTTTATCATCTTCTATTGAGTAGAAAACTTCGAAACCATTTTAAAAGCTTTTTCCGTCTTACATACACTATATGCCCATTCAATTTGAGTCCGACCTTTACGAGCCTATCAAACACTACCTCGAGGAGCGTGGCTATACGGTCAAAGGGGAGATCAAAGGCGTCGATCTGGTCGCTACCCATCAAGACCGGGAGACTGTATTGGTTGAACTTAAAAAATCCTTTAATCTAAAGTTGCTTTTTCAAGGCATCGATCGGTTGGCCATTTCTGATCGCGTTTATCTAGCTGTTCCAGCCTCGGCGTCAGCGGCTAATGTACTCAACCAACAACACAAATCGGTTAAAAAACTTTGTCGAAGATTAGGGCTCGGACTCATGCAAGTGTATTTTGGACCTCGGACTACCAGGGTTGATATTTTAGTAGATCCTGGACCCTTTCAGCCCCGGAAAAATAAGGTCAAATTTCGTGCGCTCCACGACGAGTTTGAAAATCGAAGAGGAGACCCTAATACCGGAGGTGTAACTCGTAAAAGGATAATGACTGCATATCGGCAACAGGTCCTGCGATTGGCCGCTTGTGTTGCTGAACAAGAAAATTGTTCCCTTGCTGAGATGCGTGAAACCACCGGTGTATTAAATGCGGCCAGTATAGTTCAGAATAACCATTATGGGTGGTTCGAACGAGTTTCTCGCGGCAAGTATCGTCTGACAGAATTGGGTGTTTCTGAATTGAACTCATTTTCTGAATAAAAAATGGAAGGATTTCCCTGTTTTAGGAAATAAATTGGAACTCCCCGGCGTCTAAGCTGTATTCAAAGTTTGAATGGTTAGAGAGTTACCTTTTTGGGCGTGGTTGCCCAGATTGGATTTGGTGTCAATTCGACACCTTTTTGACCCCAGGATGTAGGTTCCTGGGGTCATTTTTTTATTCGTAACCTTGTTTATCTTTAAACAGTTTTTCTCATAGTCATCTTTTCATCTATGAATCGCTCTTTCCTAACCAGCCTACTTTTTGCGATTTTCCCCACTGTGCTTCTTGCAAAAGAAGCCAGGGTTCAATCCCCGCCAAAAGTTGAGTGGGGCGTCTACGAGATGCTTACACGTGCCTATTCATGGGAGGATCGCCTGGATCAGGCTGTAAATGATTTTGGAGTTAATCCACAATTCGTTCTTTTCTTTAGAGACTTAAATCCGCAGCGAGGTTTTCCTACTAATCAGGTGGAAAGCGCGAATGCGCGTAACATGACTCCGGTCATAAGTTTGGAAATAAGCCGGTGGGGTCGGGGCAGCGATACGGGTTATCTTCAAGAAGTTGCGGATGGAAGTTTTGATGATTATTTCAGGCAGTGGGCTGAGGATGCAAAAGCGTGTGGGCAGCCGCTTATACTTCGCTTTGGTTTTGAGATGAACGGCGATTGGTTCCCATGGGGATCGCAGCCGGAGACCTTTGTTATCGCTTGGCGCCGCACTCATAAAATTTTTAAAGAGGTCGGTTGCGACAATGTAAAGTGGATGTTCTCGCCCAACGTGCTTTGGGACAAACGGACTGAGAAAAACGATTTCTACAATTATTATCCTGGAGCTTCTTACGTAGATTTGATCGGCCTTGATGGTTACAATTTCGGCGACCATCATGACAAATGGCATAAATGGCAGACGTACGAAGAGGTGTTTGAGCGGACAATCCGAGCCAGCGTGAAATTCAACAAACCCATCTATTTATCTGAGATCGGTTGTGCTGATGATAAGCGAAAACCGGCTTGGATTCTCGACTTCCTGAGCAAAATCTCCAAGGATGATCGCTTGGAAGGATTTATTTATTTCAACCACTTCAATCCTCGAAAAGGCGAACCCAATTGGCGTTTTGATAGCGATCCCGAAACGCTGAAAATCTTCCGGCAATGGGCCTTGGAGAATCAGACAAGTGAAATAAGTTCGGATGGATAGTTTTTTGCGACTTTCCTAAGCTTCCAAGTGTAATAAGGGAAAAATCCCATTATGCTTAAGCTTTTAGTTATTATTGTTTGTTCCTGGATCGGTTTTTTGCTCCTTCCGGGAGTCGTAGCCTTTGTCGCTGGATTTATATTGGTGGCCTCCTGCTTGGCGCTGCTTGTCTATGGAATTGCCTCCTTCGTTTCCTTTATTAGCTCTACCACACTGTCTGTTTTAGGAGGAATGTGTACCTTCCTTCTTTTTTGTGTAGCTGCGGTCATAATAGCGATGACTTTTCCAGTCTTGCTTGTGGTTGCCGTTGCTGCTTTCGCAACTGTATTTATTTGCGGGTGTATTGTTTCGGCTTTTGTTAGCCTCGTCTAATCTGCCTGTCGAAATACCCCTTTACACCAATGGGGTATTTCGAATCAATTTTTTCGAAGAAATTTATGTTTACCAATAACGACGGTCAGGCGCATGGGTTTCATCCAGCTTTCATACTCATTTACCAGAGTAAAATGAGTAGCACCCTGGGTTCCATCCGGTAAGATTCCTGCATACATTCGATCTGTAATTGCCAACGCAATTCTCCAATTTGCATCCCTTGAGGCTTTAGTAACATGTCCGGCATAGCCCTTATTACCTGTCCTGCCGGTGGAAGCGCTATTCAACGAGCTGAAAGCGTATGGTTTTTTAACCACTTTGTAGATACTTCTTGGATTACCTCCTGCGCGGTTGCTGATGACGTTGGCTACAGCACTCATGCCTCGTTCTCCTTGGTTGGAAGCTTCCAGTATTAAACAGGCTGCCACTATCTGCCTCTCCCAAGGATCAGGTGAATAAATTGAAGCCAATGTTGAAGATTGAATACCCCAACTGGCCAAAAGAGCCCAAAAACAAACTTTTACTATTTTCATAACTATTCGATGTTTTTGGGATAACTGATACGAGGATCGAATAAAGAGGACGGCAAGGTGCCTGCATTTGTTTGGAGTGCAACCCCAAAATTATCTTATTTTGGAGCCACCAAACCATTCGATTGTTCCTCATATCCTCTTGTTTGAAGGGCTATTAGAGTATTTCGGCCTTGATTTGGGATCGGCTTTGGCCCGTTCCAAATTTGTTAACCAGCCTTTCTTGCGTACGCTTTTGCCAGGATTTGCACGGTATGCAGTACCGGTGGAGGGGTATCGTAGATTTCCAAATGTTTTTGAATTTGAGTCATGCAACCAATGTTTCCAAGTGCGATGGCATCCGGTTGTGTTGACATGAGATTATTCACTTTTTTCCGGCCAAGTTCTTTTGCTACCCCTGGTTTTTCAATATTGTAGATTCCGGCAGAGCCACAGCAGATTTCCCAATCTGGCGGTTCGAGTAGATTCAAATTGGGAATAGCGCTGAGGATGGCCCGAGGCGCGGCCAGTTCGCGTTGTGCATGGGCAAGGTGACACGCGTCGTGATAGACCACATTCAATTCCCTGGGCAGCTCAGGTGGTGGAATGAGACCCACTTCATGAAGATAGGTACTTATGTCCTTGGTCCTTGAGGCGAGAGCTATTGCTTCTGCTTCGTCTGGTTCACCGGCAAACAGAATTGAGTATTCGTTGATTCCGGATCCGCAACCGGCCGCATTGGTAATCAAGGCGTCTACGTCCGCTGGAATTGACCGAATTAATTGTCTAGCCGTTTTACGGGCTTTCTCCTCTGCGCCTGTGTGTAAAGCTAGAGCTCCGCAACAGCTCTGCTCCCTTGGAATAAGCGTTTCGATTCCGTTGGCGCTCAAGACTTCCAAAGTGGCTCGGTTTATTTCAGGGGCCAGCACTTGTTGTACGCAACCGGTAAGTAACGCGACTCGACCACGTAGTGGTCCACTGGCAGGGTAAACGTCAGGCAGTGATTCTTGTTTGGGAAGCGAAGCTGGTAATAGTTCCAGTGCCGGTTGCAGCTTTTTCGGAAATAAACCTCTTAGTGGACGAAACAATCCTCCAGCGCGAAATGCCCACTTGGCGCGATTTGGGTAAGGGAGTGTATTCAAAATCATGCTGCGCATAATAGTTCTTCCCAGCGTTTTTGGTCTTTCTTTTTCTGCCTTGGCTCGAAAGGCGGTAATCAAATGATCGTATTCCACGCCAGAAGGACATGCCGTTATGCAGGCATCGCAGCCCAGACAGTTGTCGATGGGATCGAGTGCATCTTCAATGGGGATGGCTCCTTCCAACACTTCTTTCATCAGAAATATCCTTCCACGCGGGGAGTTAATCTCTTCACCTAGCTCTTCATAGGTGGGGCAGGTGGGTAAGCAAAATCCACAGTGTACGCAGGCTTCTATTCCCTGAGTAAGCGCTTTTACGTTAGGTCCCAATGATTGCTTATCGATGATGTGCTGCATGATTACTAGGCGGTTTCTTGCACTTTCCCTAGGAATGGTAAAAATATGCCCTTGGGATCCAGGGCTCTTTGCACGCGGTTTATAAAGGCTAAATTGGAAGTGTTTCCGATCAACGAATGGCTGGAGACATCCCCCTTGATTTGAATACCCGTAAGTCGGTGTCCTCTTAGGAGGGCATCCAATGATTCAGTATTTGTGGAATCATCCCCGCTCAGATAGAGCGCCTTTCCTCCATTGGAAAGCTGAGTTTTCCAATGGTTGGTATCGATTGCTTTAAGAAGCTTGAGAGCCGACTCTGGGTGTGTCGCTGTCTTAAAAAGCTTGTTTGCTGGAATGTGCCAATCAAATGCTTTGATTGCCTGCCACGTTTGACTCTCAGATTCTCCGAGAGTCATTTGGAGTTGATTCCCCACGAGAGATTCGAGCCCGCTTTTACGAGTATTCATCGTCGCCTCCTGGTAACCCAGCCTCAATGACAAGTTTAAGTCCGAATCAAGTTCGACTCCTTCGAGGTCGTAGCCTTTCAAGCTGGGAATTATTTTAAGCGCTTCATCCGGACTGTCGCAGGCTAATGTGAGAGTAACGTAGGATTTAGGCTCTGGAAATACTTTGAAGGAAACTTCCGTTAGTAATCCCAATCGTCCCATGCTACCGTTGAACAGTTTCGGGAAATCAAAACCGGCTGCGTTTTTAACAACCTTGCCACCTCCGCGAATCAGATTTCCCAGGCCGTCTACAAACTTTACGCCGATAATAAAATCTTTGAGTGGTCCATAACGATACGCTCCTGGGCCAGATAATCCCGCCGCGACCGTCCCACCAATCGTCGCGTTCTCTGATGCTAAAGGTGGATCAAAGGGAAGGTATTGACCGTTGTCTGCCAATGCCGCAACGACTTCGCTCAGCTTGGTTCCAGCCTGAACAGTAATAGTGTATTCGGAGGATTGGTACTCAAGAATACCGGAAAGATTCCGCATATCTACAAGAGTGGTTGAATCAGCTGACCGCCACAGAGAAGGTTTACTGCCTCCACCGTGTGGGATGATCGATGTTTCCGATTTAACCAAATCGATTATTTCCTGAACGGAAGTGGGAGCTGCTGTTTTTAGACCCATCTTTATTCGCGAAAGATGATGCCGGCTTTTTCCAGAGGGTGCGCTCCATGCGTTGTTAGCGCCGGCGCTTCACCACCGGGAAACATTTTTCCTCGGTTGGCGATTTCTTTCGGGTCAATCGCCCGTCGAACCCGTTTCATGCAGTCCAGGTCGGTTTCGGAAAACATCTCGGTCATGTATTTCTTCTTTTCCACTCCAACTCCATGTTCTCCGGTAATTGAACCGCCCATTTCAACACACATGGATAAAATCTTGCCGGCCAGTTCTTCAGCCTTCTCCAATGCGCCTTCTTCTTTTCCATTGAACATGATCAATGGGTGCAGGTTTCCGTCACCGGCATGAAATACATTAGCAACCGCGATCCCGTAATCTTTGCTGTAATTCTGAATGTTCACGAGTGCTTCGCCAAGTCGCGATCGAGGGACAACTCCATCCTGGACCAGGTAGTCTGGCGAGAGTCGGCCGACTGCAGAGAAGGCACTCTTGCGTCCTTTCCAGATTTTTAGTCGCTGGGCTTCGTTTTCGGCTACGCGGGTTTCGTAGGCTCCGGTTTTGTCAATGAGCGCTAATAGTTGTTTAAACTCCTCCTCCACGGCATCTATCTCACCCTCCAGCTCTACGATTAGAAGTGCTTCCGCATCCTGTGGGTATCCCGCATTTACGGCCATCTCAGCCGCTTTAATAGCTAACTTGTCCATGATTTCCATGGCTCCAGGTAGCATCCCTGAATCGACGACCGCGGAAACGGCATTTCCGGCCTTCTCGAGGGAATCGTAAGCCGCCAGTAGGGTGCAGTAACGTTGCGGCTTGGGAGTTAGCCTCAACGTAACTTCCAGGGCTATGCCAAAGAGGCCTTCATTTCCGCAGAAAAATCCGGCGGCATCGGGCCCTACGGTTTCGCCAGAGTCACCGCCCAGTTCTACTACTTCTCCGTCTGCCAATACTGCCTTGATTCCCAACACATGGTTGGCGGTCATTCCGTATTTCAAGCAATGAGCTCCACCTGAGTTAAAAGCTAAATTCCCTCCTATGGTGCAGATCTGTTGGCTGCTAGGATCCGGAGCGTAGTATAAGCCATGTGGTGCCGCAGCTTGGCTGACTTTTAAATTCACCGTTCCAGCTTCGACTATCGCGTAACGATTTTCTGGATCCAGCTTAAGTATTCGATTCAAACGATTGAGAGTTATAACAACTCCATCCTGCACAGGCATGGATCCTCCTGACAAACTCGTGCCACTACCACGCGCTACGAACGGGATACCTGCCTTATGGCAGAGACGAACCGTTTCGATAACTTCGTCATGCGTCTCGGGGACAACAACTGCAATGGGTTCAGCTCGAAAAGATGTTAGACCATCCGTTTCGTACGCCACCATTTGAGACTTTTTGGTAAAGATACGGCTGGAGGGGTAGAGCTGCTCAAGTTGGTGTATTAAGTTCATTAAGGACTTCCCATTGTTTTGGCAGGTGGAATCCTAATCAAGCCTCTTTGCTGAGCTACCCGACATATAGCCGTTAACGAATAAAATTTATCTTCAGCGACCGCGAAATCCGCCCCGACGATCTCAACTACCACGGTGTCCTCCATCGCGATTGCCACCACTTTCGCCGCCGCGTGGGCCTCTCGAATCGCCTGACCTTCCTCTGTTGCCGCGAAATCCTCCGCGATCTCCACCTCGATTATCGAAATTTCCTTGAGGTCTTGCCTCCCGCTCGAGCGCCAGTTTGATCGATACTTCGCGACCCAATAGTTCTTTGCCGTTCAGTTTCTCGATTGCGTTGAGGGCTTCCGCTTCGCTGGACATGGTTACAAATCCGAATCCACGGGAATTTCCCGTGCCACGATCCGTTACAACGATGGCTTCCAAAACGGTACCACTACCAATAAAGAAATCCGAAAGATCCTGTTGAGTTGCGGCAAAGTTGAGACCGCCCACGTATAGTTTATTATTCATCGATATAAGTTTTGTTTCTCCTCAATAGGTTCTGTGAATTATCCTAATTTAATAAAGAGGGATGCTATCTAATGAGTGATGAGCGTGAGGAGATTTTTGGATAGATTAATAGGACGAGTATGGTGCATAATTTGGAACAAGTATCCTATGATGCGCAACCTGAATCTCCCAAATAATTAAAAAATATCAAGCCTGGGACAACCAACGCTCTAAATGTTCCACATTCTTAATCTGATTTTCAGATTGGAAGTCTTCCATGAGCAGATCCATATAGGATTGTTCTGCGAAACGTTTACAATGAAACAGAACTCGGGCTGTCTGCCCTGGCGCTCGGACAAGTCTTCCCAGTGCCTGATTGATTTTCTGCATTCCCGGGATTTGGTAGACTTCTTCAAAAGCCACATCCCTTCCTAACGCCTTGCGGTCTTCCATACGTTGATTTTGCAAAGCGTTCACCTCAGGCAATGCCGGGCCAACAATCACCGCCAATTCAATGTGTCCTCCAAGGTGGTCGATACCTTCCGCAAAGCCACTTCCCAGAATGAGAAATATCAAGTCGGCTTCCGAGATGGAATCGTCAATAAACTGCGTTTGTTCTTCAGGTGTGCCTCCTCGCTTTTGAAGGGCAATCGACAAATGAGGAAATTCATTCTCCAGCAGCTGTTTTAGTTTGTCCGCATATTTATAAGACGGAAAAAATGTAACCACCGGCGCCTTGCTGGCATGGACGCACTGGACGAGTGTCTCCGCGGTCGTAAACATGTGTTGGTCGCGTGTCTTGTAGCGTGTATCGACCCTTAAATCGACCGCGCAGTCGTAGGCATTGTTTCTCCAGGGAGTATTCGCTTCCACCCAAACAGGCTTAAATGATTTTCCCGGAAGGCCATGTTGCTTTAAGAAGTAAGGCTGTGGCTCGAGGGTTGCCGACATGAGTATTGTGTTTCGGCAGAGGGATAGTATTGACCCGATTTCATGCGAGGCATCCAGGCAACTTAGATTCAAGCTACCAGGCCTTGAGCACCAAACCAGTTTTTCCAAATGATCATTCTTAAAAAATGCCTCAGTATCGCCAAGTTCCCAAATCGCATGAACTGCTTCTTCTGTAAGTAACTTTCCTTGTAATGGAAATTTTTGTAATGCACCTGCCAATTGTTCCGCACAGTCACGGGCTTCATAGTTTATGTAGTCGGCCAAATGATCGGAGGACGTTAACTTTTCCAGCAGATCCAACCACGATTCCAATGCTTTTCGGACCGTAGGATGACCATTGGTAAATTGCAGTTCCGCATGCCATTGTTCCACTTCGTTATGAGAAACCTGGTACGAAAAAACGTCGGCAACCCGACTGGCCAGGTTGTGCGCTTCGTCGAGAATGAGTAAGGTCTTCGATAAATCGAAGCCAGGCTGTTCGAAAAACAAAGATCGGTTGCGTGGCGAAAATAAGTAATTCAAATCGCCCACCCAGAGATCTGCATAGGGTAGAGTAGCCCTCATCAATTCATAAGGACACAGCATTTCCTTTTCCCCAACCTGCCTAAAATGTTTTGGCTGATCTAATGGGCTATCCAGAAAAGCGTAGGGCGACAAACCACACTTGCCCCAGCGATCTCCTGCGTTTAGGCGCTTGTCATCTGGTTCACACCGGCAATTGGGAGAACTGCAGAGCTCGTCTTTGTTGCGAACCTGGAGTCCGGAAAGTTTGGATTTTTCAGGCAACATCGATCCGAATTGTTTCATGACCTGATGTTGCCCGCTGCTCTTACTGGTAAGATACAGGATTTGTCGAAAACCTCCCTCCACGACCTGGTTTAGCGCGTACTCCAGGACAACACCTGTTTTGCCGAATCCAGTAGGTGCCTGGAAATAAACGACCGGGCTTAGCTGGCAGGCATTCTGTAAATCTACCTGAATGGTTTCCTGTCCTTCTCGAAGCTGCTCATAAGCCGTAATCGTGCTTTGGCTCTTGAAGGTGGCTTGGCGGTTTTTTTGAGTGTCAACAAATTGCCAAAGTGCCTCCACCTGCGAGTTAAAAAGATCTATGCAAAGTTGATCGTCAGTGACGTGCTGCCGGATGCCATCCTCAATGTTAATGAAGAGCAGTTCACCTGTATAGGGAAGCGTTTGGTCTCTTCTTTGTTTTAGTAGCGCAAGATAAGTTCCCAATTGCGCAAAATAGGATTGATAAATGTCGGCCAATTCGTCGACTTCGGCCGGTAGCCCAAAACTGGTTGTTTTAATTTCCCGAATGAGAATTTGCTTCTCTTGCTCAATCCATTGGTCGATTCGTCCTTGAATATTGAATATCCATCCCTTGTAAGACCAGGCTCCTCTAAGGCTTACTTCGTATTGACCTTTCTCTCCCGCATGTTTGGAGGCTTTTTCCTGTTCTTGGTGCCACTGAACTCCCACTTGAGTTCGCCATTGTCCTGATCGGCGACTCATCCTGTGAGCGGGTCCCGTACTGAAATCGGCGAGCTCGCCGACGCTCAATGTTACTGTGTTGTTTGGCAGATCAACCTGCATAGCATGTATTTATTTTCTAAAGCAGAATATCTGTATAGTATTGAATGTAATGTTTCAGTTGTGCTATCCAGTGCCGCACCCGATCAGGCTCTATTTCCAGTTCTGCAATGGGTGTGTTAATTATCATGGCTACTTCTGTTCGGTCGCTGTGTGTGAGTTTGTCGAACCAGTCATGTTTTACCGCATAACCCTCGTCACGGGCATAGACAAAAAGGCTCTTAAAAAAAATGGCTTCAGGATGTATCCGATTTTCCCATGCATCAAGTCCTCTGGTGAAAAGTTGGTAGACCCTTTCCATCTCGGTTTCGCGTGGCAGGTTGTTAATCAGGATGGCGGACCATTCACAAGCGAGTTCCAGTGCGATGAACGACTTTGCCAGTCCGCGACGTTGTTTATGGATGGTCAATTCTTTCACAAATCCAAACCCATCCTCTCCTTTTAATTCCAACAGGATTTCAACCAGATCAAAAAGATCTGGCAGAGGTGAACGCGAATTTCGTTTGGGCCTTCGCAACATGGCCAATACGCTTCCGCGGTCGGGGCTTAGGATGGTAAGCTTAAAAAAATGCTCTCCGGAGGTTTCTTTTTTAAGGATAATCCCAGAAATTTGAACCGAATTGCCGGCCATAAATCACGTTTCCACGATCTGTTTCTTGGCGGGGTATTCTATATCCAGCGTTATTTGATCGGCATCTTCTATGGGGGCAGGTGGCACCACTGCTCCGCCAGAAATGATCATTTTCATTCCATCCCCAATGGACATATCCAGTTCATGCACTTCATCTACGGGGATCATGAGAAGAAATCCGCTTGTCGGATTGGGTGTCGTTGGCACGAAAATGTTTCGTAGTTGCTGCTGTGTCCTTACTTGAGTTTCACCCTTTGTCTCGCTTGTGAGGAACCCCAAGACCCAGACTCCTTTCCGAGGATATTCGATCATAACGGTCTTCTTAAAAACGGCACGTTGCTGAGAGCTGAAAGTCTGCACGATTTGTTTTACAGTTTTGTAGACCGTATTTATGAATGGGACTTTATCTAAGATGTTCTCTGTCGCTGATAGGAACCACTTACCAACAAAATACCGGGACATATATCCCAAAAGTGTAACAGCTAGAACCAGTATGATGGTCGCCAGGATATTCCAGATGAGTTGAAGGTCCTCATTCTGCCTCCATAGCGTTGGAATGAAATAAAGTAATCTGTTGCTGAAGCGGCCACCGATGTTGTTCACGAGCCACTCAAAGACAAAAATAGAAACCCCGAGAGGCGTCAGCAGGATCAATCCGGTCAGGAATGCGTTTCTAAGCGATCTTAGAAATGAGTATTTTTCAGTCATTTGAATTATAGTTAAACAAGGGAATTCGCTTATTTGTTTCCAAATTCGATATACATACTTGCTCCTCTTTTTTCATGGCTTGGCGATCTTTTTCGGTCAGGTCATCAAATCCCGCTAAATGCAGCCAGCCATGAATTAAGTATAAGGTGAGTTCTTTTGAAAAATCTTCTCCATGAGATTCTGCATAGGTTCTAGCCATGCAAACAGATACACAAATCTCTCCCGCCATATCTTCGTCCGGGTCGCCTGGGAAAGTAATCACATCAGTCGGACTCGGGTCGTCCAGAAAATCGGCGTGTAGTTTACAGTGTGCTTTTTCATCCAGAAATGCAATCGATAGTTCTCCATCTGGAATTTGATAGGAAGCCGATTCATCCAAAAAATGAAAGAGAGCTACCACCTCGTACTCCCCGAATCTAAACGCTTTGCAAGGACTGAATATCTGAATGGTTCTCTTTTTTTCGATCCGCATTTTGTGCGTCTGCTTGTGCCTTTTCTTTATCGGGATATTCGATGCGGCTGTGTAGAGAGTTTAACAATGAAATGGAAAAGCTCGTTTTAAGTTTTTTGATTTCCTCAAAAGTCAGGGGACATTCACTGAGTTGATCGTCTGCGATTTTACCTTCAAGGATACTGTCAATAAGCTCGTCGATACTTTGAGGAGTTATTTTTTTCAAGGATCTGCTTGCTGCTTCCACCGAGTCGGCGAAAAAGATCACCGCACTTTCCCTGAATTGTGGTTTCGGGCCATCGTACCGGTAGGTGGATTCTTCTACCCGCACCTCGTTCTTGGCTTTTTTGCCCTTGAGTGCTTGCACGTAGAAATAGGTAATCAGGGACGTTCCATGATGTTGCTTGATCACATCGATGATGATTCTTGGCAGCTTGTTCCGTATTGCGAGGTTCACCCCTTCCTTAACGTGGGCTTTGATCACCAACGCTGCCATTGAGGGATTTTGTAGAATAAGGGGATTATCACCATCCCGCTGGTTTTCGGCGAAGTATTCCGGTTTTATGAGTTTGCCGATATCGTGAAAGATGGAACATACCCGACAGACCAGGGGATTGGCCCCAATGGCGGATGCCCCATTTTCCGCGAGGTTGGCTACCATCAAGGAGTGATGGTAACTGCCCGGAGCTTCCAGTTGAAGGCGTCGTAACAACCGGTGATTATAATCGGTTAATTCCAGCAAAGTAATATTGGTCGTGAGCTTAAAGATTCCTTCGAAGAAAGGAAGAAGGCCAATGACAAGGATTCCGGTAGCGGCTCCAACCCCTACAGAAATCAACATTTCCCAACCAATGGTTACCAAATCAACCTCGTTTAGTATACCTAGAATAAAGGTACCTACGGCAAGGGTTATTCCGCCAAAGATACTCGATTGTACGATCTGTCCCCGTTTACGGACGTCTTTGCAAAATAGCACTGCTATGAGGCAGGCCAAAAACATGGCAGACATCAGGATAAATGACTCGCCAAACATCAGACTCGTGATGAAGCAAACGACCGCTGCCACAAATATGGCAGCTCTTTGATTTATAAGCAGCGCAATCAAAATAGGTCCCAAATAAACAGGGATCATATAACGCAAGAGCGCAAACGTTTCAGGATTGCTTGAAGCAGCATTCAGAAGAAGTCGTGTAATCGCGATATTCAGAAGAATCACTATGAATAAAAGACTGACTCTGCGATTATCCGTCAGGCTGGACCATCCTGCTAAGGCCAGGTAAACGACGACTCCAAATCCTAGCAGTAATATGACCATGGCTTTTTCCCAAAAACTTCGTCCGAGTGAGAAGGCATAAACGGTGTCTTCTGCTAACAGAAACTCTTGGTATTTAAGCAGCATTTCATATTTGAAGGGCAGAACTGTTTCACCTGGTTCAATGATGATTTCACCCGAGGCAACACTGACCCTTACCTTTTCTGCATTTTTACCGGCCTTTTCTCGCGCTTTTTCATGTAAATCTTGGTCGTAGCGTAAATTCGGACGTATGGCTTGGCTCATAATCCGAAAGAGCACTATGTTGAGGTCCTGGGAAATATCGAAGTAGGTAAAGTCCCGTTTCATTGCACCGTAGGCGGTGTCCTGACTCTGAATGTCAAGGCGTCGAATTTGTCCAGAGTCTCTTTGGACATTGATAAAATTCAGGTTTTCAGGATCCTTGTCCAAAACGGCGTCGGTAGGATCAAAGATTCCTCCTCCCAAGATGCGCCTTACCGAAACAAGAGAGTCCTCAAACAACGGTTTTCGGTCATCAACTTCTGTGCGGGCCAAAATAACAAAGACATCCTCAACATTCAGACGGATCTTGGTACGTTCCTCAAATGCCAGGGTAAAATCTTCAACTCTCTTGAGTTTTTCATCCGGCTCAAGGTCGGCGATTTCAATTTCAAATGCGTTGATTTCCTCCAGAAGCTCCAGGATTTGGTCTCTAAACGCCTCGTACTGTTTCATATCCAACCGGTAAACGGGTGGGATTCGTTGCATTTCAAGCGCCTTGCGCTGTTCGGAATGTAATTTGCTTTCGTAACTAAAATCCTTTTCCGCCACCACTCGAACGCGCGAGACTTGGTCTCGTTGGACCTGGATCCCCGCCGGTGTTACTCCAGTAAACGCCAATACAATCGTCAGCAGAACCCAGGTAAGGAGTATGACGGTCGTTACTACCGGGCTAGTTGCCAGGAAGGTTTTTGTCCAGGTTTCACGCAGAGTTCTTCGCTTTCGCCGAGAGGGCGAAGGCTTGTCCTTGAGCTGCTTTCTCTTACTGAAAAGTTTCACTGTTTAAGCAGGCAAATAGAAAGATCAACCGGCGTGTCCCTCCGACCGATACATTTCATAAGCCTCAATAATCTTTTGTACAAGTGGGTGACGCACAACATCAAAACTTTCAAAGTAAAAAAGCTCGATTTGTGGGATATGAGCCAGGATTTGTGTGATTTGACGGAGTCCGGACTCTTGTCTCCGCGGTAAATCAACTTGAGTGATGTCTCCAGTAATAATCATGCGGCTGTTGTCTCCCAAGCGTGTGAGGAACATCATCATCTGTGCAGGGGAAGTGTTTTGGGCTTCATCCAGAATAATAAATGCCTTGGACAGTGTGCGGCCTCGCATATAGGCGAGTGGAGCTATTTCAATTACGCCTTTTTCCATTAGCTTCTCTGCGTTTGCTTTGCCGAGCATATCGTGGATAGCATCGTAAAGAGGCCTCAAATACGGGGTGATCTTTTCCTCCAGGTCACCGGGCAAAAAGCCGAGAGCTTCACCGGCTTCCACAGCCGGGCGTGTTAAAATGATTTTTTCAATGTTTCCCTTCAACAATGCGTCGATGGCTGCAGCCATTGCCAGGTACGTTTTTCCGGTACCAGCTGGGCCAATTCCAAATACCACTTCCTTTGCGAATATGGCTTCCAGGTAACGCTTTTGATTCAGCGTTTTTGGGATGACTTTCTTTTTGGGAAATTGTAAAACAAGAGGCTCTTCGATCAGCGCTTTGAGGGCTTTTGTATGGCCGTTAACCACTTGATTCAATATGCCGAAAAAGTCGGATTGTCTGATCTCCATACCTTGAGCACGCGCTTTGTCCAGGTAGTGAAAAAAGCTGTCTGCTTTTTCTACAGCTTCCTCCTCTCCTGTTGCCTGGATCCATGCATCTCGTGCAACCAACTCAACTCCCAGCTGATCTTCGGCTTGATTCAAATATTCTACCTTCCCGCAGTACAATTGACTTGCGACTCGAGGAGTCAGAAATTGAAACGTTTTTTCTATTATCATCATGACTAAGCTTCCAGACGGTTACTGATCTCTTTTAGTCGCTCCCACATGGCTTCGAGGGAAGTTGGAAGAACGCGCGTTTGTCCGAGCACCGGCATAAAGTTAGTGTCGCCGTTCCATCGTGGGACTATGTGCGCGTGCAAGTGCACTGGAATTCCTGCTCCTGCCGCACTTCCCAGATTCATGCCTATGTTAAAACCATCAGGTTTGAGGGCAGTGCTCAGGATTTTTTTCCCGCGAATGATCAGGTCGAAAAATTCAGTTCTTTCTTCAGCTGTCAAATTTTCCAACTCACCAACTTCACGAAAGGGTAAGACAAGTATATGCCCGGCATTGTAAGGAAAGCGGTTCAGGATCAAATAACAGGTGTTGCCACGAAAAAGCATCAAAGACTCCCGCTCGTTTTCGATCTTGGGCAGCTCAACAAACGGATTTTTGCCCTTTAGACCTTCTGGAGTTTCGATGTATTCCATACGCCAATAGGCGTGAAGCTGGTCGTATGGATTAGGCATGTTAGGTCGGGAAATAGAGTTCTCAGAAGTCAGAGAAAATTGCGATCAAGGTGTAAGAATTGTAGAAGCTGGCAATCTCTTTATTTCTTGGCACCATCTTGGGGAAACGCGACTTTATAGGATAAATTCGAGTTCGGAAAAGGATTTTAAGCTATTTAACGGAATCGGGATAAGTTCTAAGTGAGACAGGGTTTCTAGGGCTTGCGTTCAATTAACAACCGGTTTTTTCTCCTCCTTCCTTTCAAATGAGCCTGCTTGATCGATACATTCCCGGTTTTAAGGGATTCCCTTCGCTTTTTTCCTACACCCTCCTGATGGGTTGTGGGTTCGGGGCATTTGTGGCCTGGGATCAATGGTATTGGTGGGGCCGACGTGAGGATTATTCGTTTGGTTATCTTGTCCCTATTTTTGTGGGTGTTGTGATTTGGGATCGTTGGCCTGTGCTGAAAACGCTGCTCGGAGTTCCTTCCAGCAAGTTAACTCCGGATTTGGAAAGTGCGGATCAGAAGTCTGAAGAAAAACCGATAAATTTGCCGAACCTCTACAATTGGGCGACTTCCAGCCTGTATCCATTTCTCAAATGGTTCGTCCCGGGTGGTTTTTATGGGGGACTTATTCTTGGTCTGGCAATCTTTGGGCTGGGAGCGTTTTACAGAGCCGGAGCGGGTCCGTCGCATCCGGGATCCTTGTTTATCGCTGTGGGTGCCGGGATGGTTGTTTTTGCATTAGTGTACATCAACTTGCCGGACTCTGTGGAAGCCTGGAAAGATCAGATCGGCCAACCGTTGGAAGCGCCGGATATGATGAATCGACGCTTAACCATTACACTCATGTTTTGGTTTCCTTGTTTCATTTGGATTATTTCTGCACCGCTTGTTTCCGCCATCGAAAACGCCCTGAGTTTGTTTCTACTCAACAAAGTGGTGACCGTAGTTTTCTTTGTTTTCGAAATGGGCGGTTATGCCTTGGAGCAGGAGGGCAATACGCTTATACTTCCTACCGGTCGCGTCGGAGTTGAAGACGCCTGCTCGGGCATTCGCTCACTAATGGGGTGCCTCTTCGCAGGTACTTTCCTTGGCGCAATATTCTTTAGGAGCACAGTCAAGAAAGTACTACTTGTTGTATTTGCAATGTGCTTTGCATTTGTGACGAACTTAATGCGAAGCGTCTTCCTGACCGCTTGGGCTTACACCTATGGTCCTGATGCTATAAGCGGCTTTGTCCACGACGTGGCAGGTTATTTTGTGCTGGGACTGACCAGTATCATGCTTCTACTTTTGATACCGATTATGAATATTCAGATCGCCGTTGGGAGTGGGAAGGAGCATTAGTGGCGGAACTTACCAAGCTGGCTCCAGCACGTTGGATCAAAAATCTAACAATGTGTACTCCGGCTTTCGAACTTAGTACTTATCGTACTTCACCACGCCGTAAGGCACATTTTCTTTTTGCTTCTCTTCAAGCTCTTCGGATGAACAACCGCAACGTTCTGATTTGCGCATTGTAATAGCGCCGGTTGGACAAATGCGTAAGCACTTGCCACACCGAATGCACTCGTCGCTGTCGATCCAAATGTAAGTTGTTTCACTTGCCAGATTTGATTCGAGGCTTGAAGTCACGGCACCGTCTTCATCAGCGAATAATTGGGAAACTCGATTGATACAATCACGCGGAGCAACAGCAATACACCAGTCACAATGAATACAGGCGTCCTGGTTGATCTCAAATTTGTAATGACAAAAATAACAACGAGTTGCGTGGAGCAATGTCCCGTCGTCATTATGGCCCAACTCTACTTCTGCAGTCCCGTCACGCTCAAACAAAGGTAGCTTTGGCATTTCGACAGGGAACTGAATGTCGTGATCTCTAACACGTCCCGTTTCGCCATTGGTATCCATCATCGTAATACCAATATGCTCTTTCCTTCTTTGCATCCCCATTAATTGGAGGTCGATTTTATCGGCGACAGCCTTTCCGTCTGCAACGGCGGTTATCACATCAAAACTTCCATAATTGAAGTCACCGGCCACGTATACTTTCTCGTGTGACGTTTCGTGTCCTTCAGAATGGGTAACACCTTCAGGAAGAATCTTGAGTTCGCGTGTCTGGCCGATAGCCATGATCAGTAGGTCACAAGGATATTCTTCTTCAGTGCCTTCGATGGCGTGAACCCTTGGCTTGCCTCCGTCGGCCACAGAATCATCGAGTGAGTTTCGTTGGAATGTGACACCAACGAGCTTCCCATTCTCGGTGCGGGCCGAAATAGGATTCATCAAAGATTCGACTTCGATTTCCTCCAGGCGCATCTGATTAATTTCGTCGGGATCGGCCGACATCTGGGCTTCGGTCCTACGATACATGATGGCGACACTTCCTTCTTCGCCCACCAGACGTTTGGCAGCACGTGCGCAAGAACGTCCGCAATCGACCGCTGTAAATCCACCCCCAACGATTATTACGTGTTTGCCCTTCATCTCACCAATATTGCCCATGTTGTAATCGTACATGAACTTTAGCCCGGAGATGGTGTGACCATCGCCGGATAGGCCCGGTAGCTTTAAATTTGATGGGTGGACAGCTCCGACGGCGACAAGAACTGAATCGTAATCGTCGATGATCTCCTGCATCTTCTCCGCATCCACGGAGGTGTTATACTGCACGTCGATCCCACTCTCGATAATTGCGTTTACCTCAGCTTTAACTGTGTCGCGCGGAAGTCGGAAAATGGGAATACCTTGAACCATCATTCCGCCGAGCATGCTGTCACGCTCAAATATAGTCACGCTGTGGCCGTAGCGTTTAAGTTCGCGGGCCGCTGTCAATCCTGCTGGTCCACCACCGATGATTGCAATTCGTTTACCTGTTTCTTCAAACCAACCTGGTAATGGTTTTGGTGGATTCTCCTTATTATCGGATGCGGAACGCTTGAGGTGACAAATGTGAACAGGGCCTGATGTTCCCGTCCAATTATGACGGCACGCATCTTCACATGGACGTGAGCATACGCGACCTAGAACTCCGGAAAATACGTTGTCTTCCTGATTAATCAGGTACGCCTTGTCTGGATCGCCTTTCGCGATGGCTTCGATATAAGCGGGGACGTTTGTTTTGGCAGGGCAAGCCTCTTGGCAGGGGACGTCTTTCGCATACGTCTTGAAATCCAACGGCTCGTTGGCAGCTCCCGTGAATACCGAATGCTCCTGAGGATTCGGCGCCATGTCATAGGAAATATTAAGGTCTTCGATGGCCTTAATAAATTCGTTGAGTGATTTGTCGTCGTCCATGATTAGAATCCCATGCGTTGAACGCATGCGGCTAAAGTTTCATCTCCTTGGCGCACCCTTAAAAAGGTATCAAGAATCTTTTCCAATACCCTTGGGCAATCGTCTTTCTTAAATTCTCCAAGCTTTTTCGCCAGTCGATCGTGTTCTCCACCGATTCTCATTTCGTACGCTTCGGTTGATCCCAGTCGTTCGCGAATTCGCATTCCGCGGAAACCGATATCAGCTATGCGGTACGGTGAGCAGCTGTTTGGGCATCCGGTTATGTTGATAATAGCCTTGTCCCAGATTTCGCTGTATTTCTCCTGGCTGACTATGGGCATCAACGTATCGTAAAGAGAGCGGGTTTCTGTTACCGCTTTGGGGCAATAGGTGGTTCCGACGCAGGGAACAATGTCTCGCAATCCGAAGAAACCATCGGTGCTGAACCCAATTTTCTGAATTTCCGCAATAATTTCATCGACCTTCGCGGGCTTCACCCGGTGGATTTCGATGTTTTGACGATTGGTTAAGTAAATACGTTTGTTACCATAGATCTCAGCGAGCTCGGCCATCCTTTTAAATTTCGAATGAGTCAGCTCACCTTTGGGGATCATCGCGCGGACGGTCACTCTTCCATCCGTTCCGACTGGGTTTTGCTCAAGCAGGGGTCGTTCTGGGTATTCAAGTCCTGTTTCTTCAAATTCGCCAGTTTCAATGCCTGCGGTGGAAACGCCTTCCTTTTCCAGGTTCTCAAGGACTATTCGACGGCACTCGTCGATTCCTTGGCGGAAAACGACGAATTTCAGGCGAGACATCGTACGGTCTCGGCGATCGCCGTGATCACGGAAGAGTAGGGCGATAGCTCGGTTGACCTTTACTATCCTTTCAGGCGGGACAAACGAGAACAGCTCTTTACCGATAAATGGTGCCCAGCCCATTCCTCCACCGATAATTACTTTAAATCCGTTCTCATTCTGGCCGTCTGCTCCTTTTCGCACGACTGAAACGATACCTATGCAATTGATGTAGGGTTGGGCACAGCCTGCTCCACATCCTGAAAAGGTGATCTTGAATTTGCGTGGCAAGTTGTCCAAATCACGCATTTCCGTGAGGACGCGGGCGGTTTCTTTTGCGTAAGGCAAAACGTTGAAACGTTTGTATTTACAGGTCTCGGCCAGTGGACAAGCAGCTACGTTTCGACTGACATCGCCACAGCCGTGGAATGTGGATAGTGAATCTGAAGCCAGACCACGAATCATATCTGAAAGCGAAGGGGTTTTTAGCCAATGTAACTGAATGCATTGGCGGGTCGTGATCGCCAGCTTTCCCTGCGCATAATTTTCGGCGGTCTTACAAATCCTGCGCGCCTGACTGGTAGTCATTACTCCACCCGGGACGACAATGCGTGCCATGTGGTTACCTGCCTGACGGGAGCTGTAGATCCCATACCATTTGGAGATATTTTTCTCTTCAGCCGTCATCGTCCCTTTTCGGGCGATTTCGTCATAATCCAGGAAGAGTCCTGTTTCCTTGATGATTTCGTCTTCGCTGACGAGTCGTTTACCTAAGGTCCACTGCATAATTTAAAATGGTATTCCGCGATTCTCGCGGAGGATTGTGGTTTAGTCGTGGTAAAATAGTAGAGTTGAAATGTAGCGCTCACCTGTGTCCGGTTGCATGACTACAATGTTTTTGCCTTTGTTTTCCGGGCGGCTTGCTACCCGGTAAGCTGCGAGGGCTGCTGCTCCCGATGAGATGCCGACCAACAAACCTTCAGTGAGGCCAAGTTTTTGTGCGGTTTTGATAGCTTCGTGGCTGTCGATTGCGATAACCTCGTCGACCACCTCACCATCGTAAACCCCAGGTATGAATCCTGCACCGATCCCCTGAATCATGTGCGGTCCTTTTTTGCCTCCGCTGAGAACCTGCGATTCTTCCGGTTCGACAGCAATTACCTTAATGTCTGGGTTTTGCTCTTTTAAATATCTGCCGGCACCCGAAATGGTCCCACCGGTTCCGACACCTGCTATAAATATATCCACCTTGCCATCGGAGTCGCGCCAGATTTCGGGTCCGGTGGTTTCGTAATGGATTCTTGGGTTCGCTGGATTGTCAAATTGTTGCGGCATGTAGGCACCGGGAATTTTTTCGGTTAGCGATGCTGCTTCGTTGATCGCCCCATGCATTCCCAGGTCGGCATCTGTTAGAACCAGTTGTGCGCCCAGATTGATAAGCATTTTGCGGCGCTCAACACTCATTGAGGATGGCATCGTCAGAATGATTTTGTACCCCTTAACTGCCGCGGTCAAAGCCAGCCCGATTCCGGTGTTTCCGGAGGTTGGTTCGACGATGGTTCCACCTTGTTTCAGGCTTCCATCTTTCTCGGCCGTTTCAATCATGGACAGCCCAATCCGGTCTTTTACGCACCAGCCGGGATTGTAACCCTCTAATTTACCAATGATATGACCCGGTAAACCTTCGCTGAACTTGGACAAATGAACCATCGACGTATTGCCGATCATTTCACATAAATTGTTGTAAATAGGCATCTTAAAAATCCTTTTGTGGTTTAGGACCCAATTTACATAGAATAGTCTTACTCCCAAAAGCGACTAAAATGCCTATCGTCTAGGTAATATCAAGTAGAAATCCCGATTTTCAATTATCCAATCGAATCGGGATTTGAGGTATCACTCCTTGGTCAGCCAGGTGCCGGTTGCCTGGATCGGAGTCTGGGAACCTTGTTCAGTCACAAACAGAGCGACGGCGTAACGCCCGCCCTCAATTCTTTCAAAATCGGGGAGACTTGTTGTCCAATCATTGTTGTTTGCTTTGAAAGTCTCATGGGCTTGTTCTTCAGTGCTTTGAAACTCGATGGATTCCTCGCCACGTAGGCCAGCAAAGGTGGAAAAAATAATGGACCCAAGTATGAGTAAATGAAGGCAGAATCGTCGCATGCAATTGGGACGATTCTGCGCTTAGACTATTCCAAATCAGCGGCTGCTAATGGCTGTGTCCGTGATGTTCTCTAAGAATGTCTCTTCCGAAATCTCCATCGAAATCACGCCAAACAGCATGGATGTGATTTCCCTCATTCTGAACATTATCGTATTCGATGAGGAAGGTCGGCCCTTGAACGCGGTAGTAGTGTTTGTTTTCCGGCTCGGTGGTTCCTGCCCATGCAAAAGTGATATTCTCGAGACCTGCTTTGCTAAGCTTCTGCCACCGGTCGGAAGCCACATCAGCTGGCATGTTGGAAAGGTATTCCTGAATAATTCGTGTAAGTCCAAAAATTTGTGACTTCTCCAACTGAGAAACCTTGATTCCCGGAGGGCTGAGTGGACTGATCTCTTTTTCAGCACCGCTGTAAATGTCCTTGGGGGCGTCATCTGCGATGATCGCGATTGCTTGCTGCTTTTTGCTAAGCGACCGAACAAAAGAACGTGCGGTATCTTCTTCACCCTTAAGTGTGCGTTGACCGGTGGTAGGACCAACAGGGACTTTAGCGGGATTGGCTCCCCAGAAACTCGGTGAATTGGCTAGGAGTTTTCCGTGCGAGACGGTGAAGTTCTGAGAAAGATGATGCCCTTCAAACCTCCAACCCCAGCTTCCGGTGGCAGAAGGTGTTCCAAATATTGTCGTGTAGTAGAGTTCGGGGTCTCGATGATCCGCCTTCTCCATAACGTAGAGCACCGACTCAAGTCCTTGAATCTTTTGAACCTTTTCGTGTCCGAGCGCACTGAAACTGGCAGCCAGCAGTTCAGCCAATTTCAATTCCTGAACCATGTTCAGATCTCGGAGATCCACCCCTTTCCGTTCACCTGTCTTGGGCACGAAATGCCAATTCATCCGTTCTGCATCCTCGAGCGGATAGGTGGCTTTTAACCGGAGCTCATCGGACAATGAATCAAGAAATTCATTAGCGGCTTTTTGCATGTCTTGCACGACAGCGTCGACAGCTGCAAAAGATACCGTCGATGAAATAGTTATAATTAAGGCGAGAACGATCGGGAGGTAGATTTTATTTTTCATAGGGAAAGTAGAAATCCTACGTTTCCCAACTTAGAACGCAAGGAATGAAACTTCTGTTTTTGACGCTGCTGTTTTTCGGAAGGGAACTAAAAAAATAGGCAACCACAGATGTGATTACCGCAATCCGCTGACCCGACCATGTTGAGTTCTGCGATCAAAACTTGGATCTGGACTCCCTTTTGTAAAACGCGGAATGAACGGATAGGTGTCGGTTAGATAATAGTGGTAGATGCCTTCGGGATATTCAAGGGTTACCCCGAAGCGGCCGTTGCATTCATCAAGGTCCCCATGACCTTCGACATAATCAAAATCCTGTATAAATGCGCAAAACATAGAATCTGAGCAATGTGTCTATGTAAACGATTTGCAAATGTTGTGCCATTGGACGTAAACCATTCAGCTTGCCCGTCACATCCGCTGAATTGTCGTATTCGTATGCAAAATCAACTCAAAGGTCCCTTGTTGCTAATAGGGCTGTGTTTAGTGCTTGTGTACGAAGTGGCTGGCCAAAGATTGATAAATTCCACACTTTCATTCCCGACCAGTCTACCCACAGGTGACTATCAGCTCGAGCTGGCTTGGAGTCAGTTTAACGGACCTATTGCGTTGGCGAGTCCTCCGGGGGAGACGAATCAGCTTTTTGTGAATGAGAGGGCAGGGCGGATTCGAGTGATCACTGATTTGGGAAACAATATTATTCAGCCTGAATTTGTACTGGATATTCGAAATAGTCGGTCGGTAAATTCGGGTGGGGAAAACGGTTTGCTTGGACTGGCTTTTCATCCTGACTATCCGGAGAATAAACGGATCTTTGTTTTCTACTGCCATAATCAACTTGGCGGACTCCGCAATCGCGTATCCAGTTTCCTCATAACAAGTGATGATCCCATTACTGCCGATCCGGCCTCGGAAATTATTTATTTCGATCAGGTGGATGATGCGAGTAACCACAATGGAGGTGATGTACATTTTGGGCCGGATGGTTATCTTTATGTTTCTTTGGGTGATGAAGGGGGAGCAAACGATACATACGATAACAGCCAGAAGGTAGATAAAGATTTTTTCGCTGGGATTGTCAGAATCGATGTGGACAAATTGGATGGAAACGTTGAGCCAACGAATCATCCTGCGGTTCCCAGAGGTAACGATGGTAAGGCGTTTTATAGCGTGCCGTTCGACAATCCTTTGGTTTCACAATGGCAGCAGGCTGGATCCAATCCAGACTCGAATCTTCGCACTGAATTTTACGCCATCGGACTACGGAACCCCTGGCGAATGGCCTTCGACAATCCTACGGGTCGACTCTTTGTCGGAGATGTCGGGCAGGGTAGTCGTGAAGAAGTGGATATCATAGTCAAAGGAGGCAATTATGGTTGGGCCATTCGTGAAGGATTTATTGCGTTTAATAACGGCCCTGGAAACTTAACCCCTCCGCCTGCATTTGGTGAATTACTCGATCCGATCCACGATTATCCGAGAAGTGATGGTCAGTCGATTACCGGAGGCGTGGTTTATAGAGGAACGCGACTTCCTGAACTGGATGGTGCCTATATTTTTGGGGATTATGGGAGTGGGCGGATATGGGCATTGATCGAGGATCCTAAAGATGGCAGCTACGATCGAATTCAAATCACCTCTTATGGGAGTCATTACGAATACGGGATCGATCCTTCAAACGGAGATGTTCTGATTTCGGGTGGTGATGGAAGCATACGCCGGCTGATCCGTGGCAATGGCGGTGAACAACCCAGCTTTCCTGCGACGCTTTCTGAAACAGGTGCCTTTAAATCTCTTTCAACGCTTGAGCCTGAGGATGGTATTTTTCCCTATGAGCCGAATGTTTCATTTTGGTCCGACCACGCTGACAAATCCCGATGGGTGTCGGTGCCAGATGCTCAGATAGCTTACAGCCTGAACAACAACTGGGGATTGCCCCAAGGAACGATCTGGATAAAACATTTTGAGTTGCCTCTTGAACGCGGGAATCCTGAGTCAGTCGTTCGTGTCGAAACTCGTTTTTTGGTAAAAACCGCCCAGAGCGTTTACGGACTTAGTTATCGCTGGAACGAATCCGGAACGGAAGCGACCCTGGTCGAAGAAGCAGGTATTGATATCGACTATGAGGTTGAGGTGGACGGGCAAACAGTATCTCAAACCTGGCGTATTCCCAGTCGGCAGGAATGTCTTCAATGCCACACGGCCGCCGCCGGATACGCGCTCAGCTTCAACGCACGTCAATTAAATCGTGAACAAGAAATAGAAGGACAAGAGCGAAACTTGTTACAGTATTTGAGCGACATCCAAATTCTGGATACCCAGTTGGATGATATCGATGGACTTCCCGTTTATTTTTCCGCTGATAATTCTGCAGCATCGCAATTGGCACGCGTCCGATCCTACCTGGCGGTTAATTGTATATCCTGCCATCAACCGGGAGCAGTTGCTTCCACCTCGTGGGACGCGCGCCCACACATCGGCCTGTTGGAGACGGGCTTAATAAATGGTGTTCCGCTCAATGACGGCGGAAACGACGATCGCCGCCTGGTTGTTCCGGGCGATTCAAATTTATCTGTTCTTTTGAGTCGGATCAGCGAAACCCATGGGTTTTTACGCATGCCGAATATAGGGACCAACGAAATCGACCAGTCAGGGATCGACTTAATCAGAGAATGGATTGATTCCGTGTCCACCGGCTTTCTTAACTGGCAAAACGACACCTTTACGAACCCGGAGTCGTTGGATGCCAGCGGCAATTCGGATCCGGATCGCGACGGAGCATCTAATGACTTTGAATTCCTGGTTTCGACTGATGCGTTGGACCCGGAAAGCTTTTGGAAAATGGAAGCTAAGGTAGAGAACCATCAGGTAAGTCTTCAAATCCCCGTTACCCAAAATCGAACTTATAAGGTTGAAATAAGCACTGATCTGAAATCCTGGGAAATCTGGCCTGTCGGCGGAAATCCATTTTCAATTGGTGAAGAACTTATTGCCTCCATTCATCTTACCGGATCTATCAGCACCGATACTTTTTTCAGGCTTCAAGTCACCGAGCAGTGATCGGGATTCAAAAGGAGTTCTATTTCATCTCCGTATTTTAACGAAACGATTCGAGGGGCCAGGATTTCCACGATGTTGGCATTGTGAAAGTTCTCCACTTTGGTTTCCGGGGACGGGTAATACACCAACCCATTTATCAGAGTGTTGTGGTGGTTAATTTTACAGTGACTGAAAAGAAAATCTTCGGGTGGAATGAAGTCGGTCCAACTGATCTGGCGGGCTTCATAATCCCAGTCAATTAATTTGAAGGAGTTTGGTGACAGGTCCACGTTGATGGACCCGAGAAAAAATCCGGCCAGAGGTATTTTCAGCTTTTCAAAAAAAGGTAGTTGCATGCGCAAGGATCCACCCTCGTAAGGACTTGTTTTTGACTGACCCGATACGACGCCATGGCCCCGAACTATCTTTCCGGAAACCGTCATAAAATTGTTGTTGGGTTTTTTTTGCATAAATCCTGGAACAAGTTGTTACTTTGTTTTTGCCTGGGAGGAAATAACCGTCTTTTCTCTGGATCGCAGCAAATGCTTCAATTTTAATCCTTCAACCTTGAACTTTCTCTACTTCTGGAATGATTAGCATCAATCAACTCAATCACACTGCCATTCATGTGGCCGATGTCGAACGTAGTGTCGCGTTTTACCGCGACGTGCTTCAGCTTAAAGAAATCGGAAGACCCAATTTTAATTTCGCTGGAGCCTGGTTTCAAATTGGTCCGGATCAGGAGCTGCATTTGATCTGTAAAGAAGGTGGTTCTTATACAGTACCTTTGGAGCGCCATACCGCCTACCGCGTCCCCGATATGGCACAAGCCAAGGCTCACCTCGATTCTTTGGGGATAACTTACGAAGGTCCGAGGTTTCGACCGGATGGCCCGCTCCAGTTGTTTTTAAACGATCCCGATGGCCATGTAGTCGAGCTGACTCAGTTAGATGTTTAGGATACTCACCTTGCTCTTCGTATTTGGCTTGGTATGGGCTAGCCAATCCGCTTGCATGCCGCCAGGAGAAGTCAGTGAAAAAGTATGGGGCTCTTTGCCCAGTGGAGAAGAAGTGACACTTTATACTTTGACTAACAGCTCCGGGATGCAGGCGCAAATTACGAACTACGGCGGGATTGTTGTTTCTTTGACTACTCCTGATCGGGATGGGGTTTTGGAGGATGTTGTTCTGGGTTATTCTTCACTTGATAAGTATGTGGAACGCAACCCGCTCTTCGGGGCTATCGTTGGACTCTATGCCAACCGGATTGAAACCGGACTGGTCGAATTGGATGGTAAGCACGTGCAATTATTTGTGCGAGAACAGCCCGGACAAGTTCCCGTGCATATGCATGGTGGTTCGGTGGGTTTAGACCAGGTTGTATGGAAAGGTGAATCCGGAGTGGAGCAGGGCACGGCGTATCTGAAGCTCGATTACATTCATGCCGATGGAATGGATGGTTATCCTGGTCCGGTTAACGTTTCGGTCACCTACCGATTGACGAACGATAACGCCCTGAAGATCGATTATTTTGCCACAACCGAAAAGACCACAGTCATAAACCTCACCAATCACTCCTATTTCAATCTTATCGGGGGAGGCGATGGTAACGTGCTTAATCACGAGATGCAGTTGGAGGCCGATACCTTAACCGAAGTTAAACCCGGGCTAATACCAACCGGTAGATTTGTGCCTGTCGCTGGATCGCCTTTTGACTTTAATACTCCCAAACGTATCGGTGAGCGCATTGACGATGAAAATGCGCAACTCAGATTGGGACGCGGGTATGACCATAATTATGTCATCAAGAAAACAACCGATCGAGTGGAGCTTTTCGCTACTGTCTATGAACCTACCAGTGGCCGTGTTATGGAAGCGTTTACCGACCAGCCAGGTGTTCAGTTTTATACCGCCAACGGCATGAGGAATATTATCGGTAAGGGTGATGTTGCCTACCAGCCAAGGAGTGGATTTTGCCTGGAAACTCAACATTATCCTGATTCGCCTAATCACCCGGATTTTCCTTCAACGGTCTTAAGAGCAGGAGACGTTTTTAAATCTACAACGGTTTTCAAATTTAGCGCACGCTGAGGAAATACAAAGCTGGAGATGAAGTAGGAGGACGAGGAGGATTCGTTACCCTAGCGCTTTGGCGACTTGCTCTTTCATTTTTATCAGTCCGGTTTTGGCAACTTCGAGTGCGTCTTGCTCCCAATAAACGGGATTAAACAGTTCTAATGAGAAAACCATGTCAGGGTTGATAGTGGCCAAAGTCCTCATAATTTCACCCATCGGGGCGATCCCATCTCCCGGGTAGACACGGTCTTTGTCTCCAATCGTTTCCCAGGGAGGATTACCTGGATAGTCGTTGATGTGAAAGGCGTGCACGGAAGATTTGCTCAGCATCTTCAGCCCGGTAAAATCGGAGCCTCCTTTGTAAATGTGATAAATATCCGGCAAGACACAGGCTTTGGGATGCCCACTTTCGATGGCGACGAACACGGCTTGCCCCAGTCGATGTAAGTTCTTGGAGAAACCCCAAACTTCGACTTGTGGTACGACGCCCATTTCATCTCCGAGTTCAAGAAGCACCCGATAACGTTCAGCGGCTGATATTAAATCGAGTCCCGCTTCCTTGGTTGCTCCTTTGGGAGGAGCCGCAAGTCGTTTCCCGCCAATTTGTGCAAGCAGGTCCATATCGCTCTTGGCCTCTTCCAAGCCTTTGGCACGTTCCGTTGGATCGTCGACGATCCAGCCAGCGAATCCGATTGCACTTTCTACGGTGAGTCCCAGGTCATCTATGCGTTTCTTGAGGTCTTTCAACGAGCCTCCTTCATCGACGTATGTGCGAATGGTTCGTATCCAGGGTTCGACGGCTGAATAACCGGCTTTGGCTGCTACTTCTATTTCTTTAACCAACCCGAGATTTTGGCCACGGATGGTGCTCATGTTTAGGCAGTATTTAAAGTTGGACATGGGAGTTTCGTGGTGCATGGCTGAAGCTGATTGAGTTGTATTCAAAATACCGGCACCAATGGCTGCTGTGGTGACCGTTCCGATGAAATGTCTTCGAGAGGTGGTTTTGATCATAGGGTGAATGTGATTCAGGGTAAAATTTCAGCGTTTCTATTTGTTTCCCTGGTGTCCAGATTCTTTGGCTATCAGGGAACACTCACATACAAAAAACCGCCGATCCGGAGATCGACGGTTTCAAAGTTTCAAAAAACGAATCAGGCGAATTTTCTGCGAACGGCGATTCCGTCTCCTGGAACCGCCACCACGTTTTCGCGTGGCGCGCTTACATTACCCTTTTCAAAATCTTTTGCGGATGGACCCGAAGTCAGATTGTAGAATTTTGATTTTGGATTCTGCATCAAGTCGGACCACTGAACCAATTGGCCGGTGTAGGCAGAGTAGCGTCCCATGATGGCAGTCGCCGTGGATTCCGCTATACTTTGGGCTTCATTCAAGGGCTTATCATTGTAAACACCTCGAATGAGTTCGACCATTTCCTGAACAGAACCATCGTCCGAATCGACCACGATTTCTGGGATTTTCACATCTTTGCCTTTCATTTTTCCGTCGCCGTAGGTCTCACCTTCGGTTCCTCGGAAGAACTCGCCAACCCGATTGAAACAACCGGATAATTGACGGCATTGGCTGTGAATGTGGACGCCGTCACCGTAATCCAAATCCAGGCTGAAAAAGTCATATTGATTACCAGATTCTCGTCTGGCGCGGCCTCCAAAACCTACGCAACTTTCTGGGTGACGTCCCAGGAACCAGTTCGCCACATCTAGATTATGTACGTGTTGTTCAGTGATGTGATCGCCTGACATCTCACTCCAGTTCAACCAGTTGCGGGTCAAGTATTCGCGGTCGTCCCACGTTTGCTCGCGACCCCAGATCCAGGGAACGGTGCCATTCCAAGCTACGGTTCCTCCAAGAATGGTGCCGATAGCGCCTGCATCGATTTTTGCTTTATTGGTCAGCCATTTAATATCGTGGCGTCGTTGCACTCCGGCGACGATTGCGAGTCCTTTTTCTTTCGCTTTTTTACCAAGCTCGATGACCTTGCGGCAACCGGGTGCATCCACCGCAATCGGTTTTTCGATCATTGCGTTTTTCCCGGATTTGATAACCGCTTCCAAATGAGTCGCACGGAAATTGGGTGGTGTGGCCATGATTACAAACTCGGCGTCGGTCTCCAGCACTTGTTTATAGGCTTCGAAGCCGACAAAACATTTCGCCTTATCGACCCCATATTTTTGAGCGGCTGTATCCAGTCGATCCTGGTAGGCATCGGCCAGGCCGACGACCTCAGCTTTTTTGCCTAGCAATTCACAGGCTGTAATGAAGTTGGGCATATCCCGGTTGGAGCGACCTCCGCAACCAATCAAGGCTACCTTTACGGTCGCAGTTTTGTGACTAGCCGCACCTGCGATATTATAGATGCTTGTAGCTGCTAAGGCGGTAGCCGTGCTCTTTACGAAGTTTCGTCGTGAAACAATTTTTTCCATAGTGTTATCTCCTTATTTTTGAAACCTTAGGGTTGGTTGAGATTTAATATTAATAGGTGAAGTCTTACTGAACATTTTTTGAGTGGGCGATGTTATTTTTTAGGTCTGGTCTATCCTTCGTTTCCGGATTAAGGACTATTTCTGAGCCTATCATAGATGAGGAAATCGCTCATCATCCGGCGGGCTTCCTCGATGAGTTGCTCTTTGCGTTCTGCACTTACTTTTGGCAGGTCTTTTACGCGTGGAAGAGTTGCGAGAAAACTTTTCGCTCCCGCTGATTTACTATTGGCAATTTGTTCAATTGCTTTGCTAAAAGCTTCTTGCCTTTCCAGATCAGTCGGTAGTTCTAACATGGCTGCTATAAACTCGAGGAGACGTGGATGAAGAGTTATATCCGGGTCACCTACAAAGTTCCAGAATGCTCCGGTTTTTGCTGTGTGCGCTTGAGCTTCCCATTCGGCATTCGAAAATTGCTGTATGGGATTGAGAATAACCACTGGGAGTTGTTGTGGGTGATTTTGGGCCTGCGGTATTTCTGGTATTGGATGAACTTCGGGATACTTCAGCCAAGGTAGAGAAAGCGCTACGAATGCGTATTGATCGCGGAAGGTTTCTCTGGTGATGGGCGGTATCTGATTTACCTCTTTGAGTTCCAGACTTCCCGGAAACTGATTCATGTCCATCAACTGGTTGATACGGTTTTGCCTGTCCATCCAATTGAGTGCATCGGCCCATAAGGTTGGGTTATCAATCGCATACCCATCCTGATTCCAAAAGTTAATGCAAATAGACAGCCACTCTTTTGGTTTTCTTTGGAATTGATCGGCCGAATGCACATAGGTGTTGAGTAGTTCACCAAAGACTTCTGACCGTTTCATTTCATCGTCATGGGAAAGGGTTGCGGCCACCAAAATCTGAGCTAGAGGACGATCTTCCTTCTTATAAGTACTGAAGTTTACCAACCCGATATTCTTTGGATCATTTTCGAAGGCTGACTTTAATTCTTCGATACATCCAGGACAGCTCAATTTGTAAACGTGCAGGTCGTCACGATTTTCATCGTTAGCCAGCCAGGAAAATGAATTGGCGATTAGTTCATCCTTAGTAAAGGAGGTCCGCGTATGCGCTTGGCTAAATCCGCTCGTTGTGGCCGTCAGGGCGACCAAGGTGGAAAACAAAAAACCGGTTCTGGGAAATTTCATAAGTGGGGACTAAACAATAAGTTCTATACTGTGATGACAGATTCCAGTTCTAGTAGACAATTAAATAACCGCGCATGACCTTCCAATGGCCAGGAAAGGTGCAGAGAAACGGATAATGTCCCGGAGCGATGGGAGCATTAAAGTGAATCGTTTGCTTCTCCCCTGGATTCAGCAGTCGGGTGAAGTGCATGACGTCCTTGTCCTCAGGAATATACTGCTTCGCTGCCGCATCCGGGTCGCTCACCATCAGGTCCGCTTTCTCGCCTACGTTCACATAGCCTTCGTAACTGACCATGACCCAATTGTGAGGCATGACGTCTGTGTTTTCCAAGGTGAGTGAGATGCGTTCGCCCGGACTCGCTGAAATGCGTGTCTTGTCGTACATCAGACCAGTTAGTGCCTTCAAGTGAATCGGGCGTCCCGGCTCGTCGCTGCCGGGCTCCACATCGGGAATCGGCGGTGGCATCTTTATCGTCAGTTCAATTTCCTGAGGTTTGCCGGGCACGATGGGCAAGGGATTAGGAAAGTCCTTAAACGCTTTTCCCAAATGAAGGGCGGTGGCGAACAGGTCGGTCTTGAAAGGAGTACCGTCTGCAAATTGGAGATGCATGCGCAGGTAAACTACCATGGCTGGAACCAGATCCGGAATTTCCACAAATATGGATTTCCCGTCATTTGAAACATGGGTGGAAGTGATGTTTAAACGGTCGTGTCCCAACTTCCCTTTGTTTCGAATGGAAAACTCGGGTGAGCCATAACCCATGGTGTAGATGTACTCCCACTGCTGCGCAAAAATGGCTTTAACGGATTCGGAGCTTTCTGAAGAGAGCTTATGGTCAAAATCGACCCGTACCCCATTTTGGAAAACCTGGAATCCCATGGGGTGATAAACCGGTTTTCCCGTATAGCGAATACGCTCAAAGGATCCGTGCGTTTGGGAATAGTTGCCCCAACCTTGAAGCCCTACGGTGTAGACTTGTTCATCGATAGGGTGCACGCGGGCTCGGTGAATGCTGGATATAAAATCTCCTTTCAAAGGAACTATGGCCCCCTGAGCGCGCGGTCCACTCGTGTCTTCCAACGCAAGGTAGTGAGTGTTGGTCCCATAGGATAAGGAAATGAGCTTGTCCTTCATGGGCCCCCACTTCTCGGTCGTTATGTAAAGCTGTCCTCCGGTTGAATTATCAATGCCGCGAGGAACGTAGACCGTCGCAGGCTCAATCATCTTGTCCTGGGTGTGATAGGAATGCCCGTAAAAGTCGCCTTGTTTTACGTGGAAAATCATAGACGTTGGATTCCATTGCCCCTCCTGTGGCGTGACCCAGATACGGCCGTCTGGCGCCACTCCTATCCCGTTCGGATTCCTTAAACCATCCGCGATGATCTTTATCTTTTTCCCATCCGGAGATACCTGGTAGATACCAGCGTGTTTGGTCGCGAAATAGAAATTTCCTTCTGAGTCACGTTGCAGACCTGTATTGTAATCGTGGCCACCTGGAGAAGTGATGAAGCTGTTGCAGAAGTTTTCAAAGTAGTCGATTTCCTCGTCATTGTTCAGATCGTGGAAAATGGTAATCTGGTCTTTGCAGATGGCGTAAATCTTTCCATCAACAACTTCGAGACCGAGTGGCTGATTGGTTCCTTGAGCGATTCGCCTCCATGTCACTTTCTCAAGATTGTCGTTGATACCTTTTACCAGCCAGATATCGCCGAAGAAGGTGGCTACTGCCGCATCGCCATTTTCAAAGAAACTGAATCCGCTCAGGTACATGGGTGATGCAAACGGGTTCTCGAGTGGAACAGGAATGGTGTCTATTACATAGGGATCGTCTCCTTCGCCTAACTCGCCCGACATGGTAAACTCTTCTGGCCAGTGTGTAGGTCCACCTCGTATGTAGTCGTTCAGATCCACTGGAGCATGGGCCTGTATGGCTGGTTGGATTTGAGAAAGCTCTTGTTCTGCATTCCACGAATAGGTGGTAAGTGTGGTTCCAGCTTCGAGGTCTGAAATAGCCAGATAAAGGTATCCATCGTCTGACTGCTCGATCCTCAGTCCATCGAGTTCGGTGGATGACTTTACCGCCAGACCATAACTTCCGGGCAGAGTCCTTATCGCCGTGAGCAGAATCCCGTTCTTTTTTTCAACGGAGGAGAGACTCTGTCCATTTGGAATTTTGAAAAACTTCAGATTCAGTTGTTGGGCTCCTTCCGGAAAATGAAGCGTGCGAATAAAAATGGCGTCCTTGCCAGCCCTGATCGCATCCGGGTTTTCCAGGACTGCTGTTCCGTGTACTTTATAATTGAATATGGCCTTCTTCCCATAACGAAAGAATCCCTTGTAATCCAACTCAGCTGTTTCGTAATTCTTTTCCCACTGGGTAGTCTTCGACCAGGCGTTGCTCCAGGATTGAAGCAATGGATCGGTTGCCGGTTGAACCAGCCCCATCATGCCCCAACGAACTTCAGGGTAGGTGAGGAATTCATCCTTCCAAACCATGCGGTAACTCATCTGGAGTTGGTCAAAAGTGGCGAAAACGGATTGATCCTCACCCAACTTTAAATTGATGGCTTTTACCAGTTGATCTCCGCCTTGCCTGATGACTGAGGTCACGATCGGACCGTTATCCATTCGGCTCCAGATATCGTCGTAGAGGTCGAACTGGTTGTATTTTCCCCAATGGCCGTTTAGACCCGCTTCCATTCCCGGGTAGGCAGGAATAATCTTGGGAACTTCCCCGGATTCGATATAATAATCAGCTTGGCGTTGGTAAAAGTCGTACAGGCGAAACTCATTGATGGGATGATCAGAGTAGCGGTGCTCTTCACGCCCTCTCGCTGGATCAGCGTATGAATAAATTAATGGATCCGCTACATTCAGCCCCTCTGTTTGCGCCAAAAGTGGGATCTGGGCGAGGAACACCACAAAAAATGTAAAAATGGGGTACGAGCGGTTTGTTTCCATATATGGGACTTATTTCTATGATTGTGAACCTTCTACTAAACGACTCCTCCATTTTTTTGCACGATCAAAGCCAGAAAGGGTTTTTACGGCCGATTTTTTCAAAAAGGGATTGCCCTGCCTTAGCTCAATCGGCGATGATCAAAGGTTTATATGTACGCCCGTTACGCCAAACGTTTATTTACCAGGCAAGCCATCGAAAAGTGGTTTGATCGGCTTACGCAGGACTGGGAACGTGCGTTTTCAAAGGAGGAAATTGAGGCGGGTCGTCGTCTTTATAGAAGTGGGGAAATACGGGAAGTTGAACTGACCGAGGAAGACGCAATCATCCATTGCAAATTCGATAAAAAAGAGTCCTACGCCATGATCGATTGGAAAAATGGGACCTTTGAAGTACGCTCCTCAAGTAATCATCGACCCTTTGGTCGAGCCATAGCGGTCGCCGGATTCTATGAGATTGAAGAGATCGTTGTCGAAGAGGCGGCTCCGTCGTATCAGGTTTTCAAAAAAAAAGTCCAACCTGTTGAGGGGGACGAGCCTGAGCTTATTGAAGTCATCAAGCCACCCAGTAAACCGGTTGAACCGACTCGTGTTCTGGATTTGTTCCTGGTGCTTGATCAACAAGGGCTCACTTTAAATGCATCCTGGGTTAACGACGATGGCTCGATGACTCCTGCACTTAAGACCGCACCCAAAAACATGGAGCCGACGAGCAAAGAACGTGAACAGGTTATTCGCCTGGCCGGTTTGGCCCATCGCAGTGAATTTCAGTTTGTTAAGAACAAAGCAGTCTATCGATTACACAATTTAGCACTGGTGCCTCCCTTCATTTCGAGTGCATTGCGTGGCTGGAGACAGCACTTCGATATTCGCATGGATAAGGCGATGGAAAAACGTTCTCAAGCGATACACGAAGTGGATCTTGAGGTTGTCGCGGAATCATTCGAAGGCCAACATGCCTCGCTCGATTGGCGCTTTTCCATAGAAGGAAAAACGCTTGTCCGTGAAGAAGGTCGTGCTCTTTTCAAACATGGAAACCTCCTCCATTTCATCCCGAATATTGGAATTGTAAGAGTAGGGGAAAGGCAGGGGAAAATCATCCGTGAGTATAGGGAGGTTGAGTCCACTTTTGCTGGGGATGCTATACCGCGCTATTTACTACTTTCTTTGTTTGGCCGGTCCCACTTGAAGGTTTCCTTGTCCAGCGAGTTAAGGAAGTGGCATCAAGATCTCATAGGTGCCGGGAAAGAGAATTCGCTCCAACTGCCGGATTTTCTTCGCGACTATCAACGCTATGGAGTGGAGTGGTTTTCTCAACTGCGCAAGGCGGGCTGCCACGGTCTTTTAGCGGATGAAATGGGTCTGGGGAAAACACTCCAGGTCGTTTCCTTACTTAAACAAGACTCACTCAAAGACCAATCTCATCTGATTGTATGTCCGGCGAGTGTTGTGCCGGTTTGGCAGCATGAATTCAGTCGTTGGTTTCCGGGCTCCGAATTGGAAGTTTTGCGTAGCGGAAACCAATTTAAAGAGGATGGAAAACCGACGATCTGGTTGTCGAGTTACACGCAATTGCGCCGACATAAACACCTCCTCGGAGATGTTAAATTTGGGTATGTGGTTCTCGATGAAGCTCAATCGATCAAGAACCCTGATGCCAAGGTAAGTCAGGCCTGTTTTTCGGTTGAAGCTGAATTCCGCCTGGCTCTAACGGGAACACCCCTCGAAAATAAACAGCAGGATCTTTGGTCCATATTCCGGTTTTTAATGCCTGGATTATTGGGAGGAAAAAAAGCATTTCAGGAAAATCTTGATAATGATCCAGCCACCTTTTTACCCAGGTTGAACAGACAGATTTCGCCGTTCGTTTTGCGGAGAACCAAAAAGGAAGTTGCTAAAGAATTACCTGACAAGGTGGAGACTGATTTACTCTGTCCAATGACTGATGTTCAGAAACGGGAGTATGCAAAACTGACCTCTGAAGGGATTCAGGAATTGGGTAACGATATTGACAATATCGTAAGGAGTAAAAACTTCAACCTTCTGTCTCTGCTTACTCGTTTGCGGCAGGTTGCCTGTGATCCTGACCTGACACCCTGGGGAAAGCATCCTTATACGGACAGTGGAAAAATTGTTATTCTGTTGGAGCGTTTGAATGATGTTCTTTTAAGCGGGCACAAGGTCGTGATCTTCAGTCAGTTTGTTTCTTTTCTCAACCGTGTTAAATCGGCGATCCGCAAAAACCTGAAAGGTTATCCCATATACGAACTCAAGGGTAGTACCACCAATCGGCAAAAACCGGTAGCTGAGTTTCAAGATATACCAGGGCCAGGAATTATTCTGGTAAGTCTAAAAGCCGGAGGAACGGGTATCACCTTACACTCCGCCGATTATGTTTTCTTGATGGATCCCTGGTGGAACCCAGCGGTTGAAGACCAGGCCATTGATCGGGTTCACCGTATAGGGCAGGACAAGACGGTTTTTGTCTACCGGCTAATCACCCAAGGCACCATCGAAGAACGCATCATGGATCTAAAGGCCTCCAAGCGGAACCTTTTCGATCAGGTCATTGGAAACTTGTCAGAAATGAAAGATTTCAAGTCCTACTTCACCAAGCTGAGCGACCTGATTTTGTTGTCCTCCTCCAAGGACGATTAGTATCTGACGTTTTGCCACAAAATTATTGTGGGATTTCTGCTGGTCTCTGAATCTCTGATGAGATCGCCAGCAAGCTGGCTCCTACATTTTGACCCGCGAAAGTAGCTGTAGGAGTGACCTTGGTCGCGAATCGAATACCAACGATGTCTGCTGGAATCTTGCGAGCAAAAGAGAAAAGAGCTTGTTCTTGTATTTCAGATACCCAGATGCTTGCGTCGGGGAGTTTTATAAAAATGTGAGAGCGGTTTTCACCGCTCTCACACCATCCTCAACTGTAGCGTTAAATTATCCTGTAGAGGAGATTTTGCGCTTTTTTTATCAGCTGCCTTGCAAATTTTTGATCTGTTCTTGGGCTTCTTTCTGTCTTTGTTCGTAGCTTTCTAATGCTTTAGCCTTGGCGATGGCGTCTTCCCGTTCTTTCAGAAGGCGGGCAAGCTCGGCTTCTGCCGCCTCCGCTTTCTGTTTTGCTGCAAGAATTTCGGCATCCTCAGCCTTCATTCCGGTAACAATAAGGCGCTCCTTTTTGGCATCGGCTTCCGCCTTCGCTTGTCTGGCGCGCGCAATTTCAAGGTCGGTTTGATTACGTCGCTGCTGTGCTACTTTCCCGTCATTGTCATCGCCAACGGCATGGCCAATCAGTGCCCCTCCGGCCGCGCCAATAGCCGCGCCTGCTCCTCGTTCACCGCTTTGGTGACCCACTATGGCTCCAAGTACCGCTCCGGTTGCCGCTCCCCAGGCGACTCCTTGCTTTGCCTTTTGGCCGCTTTCACAGCCTGAAAATGAAATGAGGGAAATACTTCCGCCTAATAGAATACTAAGTAGTTTAATTTTCATTGGAATGATTTAGATTCTAGGTATGGAACCCCGAAATATCCACTGGGTTTCATCAAATAATTTTTAATTTAGGGGCTCGATTTACCGAGTGATTACAAAAACAATAATCACAATAAGAAGTCCACCTGCGAACCACCAACCCAGGCGGTTTCTTTTAGGCTTACGCTCATAATAAATACCGCTTCTCGGCCTGGGTACGGGTCGCTTCGTTTCGGCGGTCGAGTCTAAGCGGAACGTTGGCCCGGTTGACTGCCCGACCGGTTGAGCTTCCTTTAATGGTGGGTCATTTCGAACGCGTTGAAAACCACCCAAATCGATTTCTTTCTCTTCTCCAAATACCTCGGGCATTTTTGGAATCTCAGTAATCCAACCTGTGAAATTGTTCAGGAAGGATTCCGAGTGTGTACCAGTGGAAAAGTTATCAGCCCGTTCGGCAATTACATGGGTAACGCCACTCAAACGACCGGTGTAGTCTTTGATATTGATCGTTTGATGGATGAAGAGGTGCCATTCTTTATCTCCAACCATTCTGGTTTTATGACAGGGTGGAACCACCTCAACTCCTTCAGGGAAAACACTTGTTTCCTGTTCCAACTGGCGAATGAGGGAATTAGGTAAATCGGTATGACCAGCTACCAAGCAATATCCGCTGCGTCCGGGCTGAAGTCCGTGAGGAACACTTCCGAAAATCAGCTGTTTTGCCATTTGTTGTTATTTTGGTTGTTAAACACGGTCGACCAGCTGCTAAGCCACCAGAAAATGGGTATCTCGACGCCACTCGGTTTGATCTTCTTGGGGATCGGGCTTAGTTCGCCGGTTTTAATCTGTCTCGGCGAGTGACCTAATGAAGAAGAGGCGAAATAAATTACTTTTTCAGAAAGCGATTCTGCCCGGGCAACGATGGTCGGCACCCGTTCGCGCAATCCTTCCCGCAGGATTTGTGAATTATCTTCAACAATCAGTGAATTGAAATGTCTGCCGTTCCATGGATCCTTCAGTTTTCCCATGGGTTCCCAGTCGTGTATCATGTCGGACTTGTTGACTATAAATGCCAGGGGGGTATTTAGCTTTCCTAACGGGGAGAGTTGATGAAGCACACGGATCCTATTTTCTAGCTCCGACAACAACAGCTCCTGGCTTTCGGTTGGATAGCGTCTGGTCAATTGAGGATCTTTGGATGACTTCAAATGCTTGCGGAAAGAAGCATCTTTGGACGGATCGAAAAGAAAGCACCATAGGTCGGCATGAGCCAAGTGGTGAGTTACCGGGTTGGACGTGCCGTCGGAGCCAGGCTGAAAATGTTCACCCGCGTTGTCATAAAATGTCAGGCTCTGCGATTGTCTGTTCTCTCCCTCGAGTATGTAGGTGAATGGTTTGGGCAAAAGGGTGGGGCGACCGTTTAGATTCACTCTTGAATACAGATGGCCATCCAAACTGGTTTTCGCCAGGTAAGCGTCCGCTGCGTTTTGTGCGCTGAATAGTCGATGCCGCATGCTGTTCAGCGGTGCGTTGGCCGTCGGATCAGCATCCTTCCAATGAAAGTTCCATTTCTCGAAAGCTTTCTTCTGTAGTTCATCGGTTATTACCGCTAAAAAATAGCTTTTCCCGGCACCGGGGGATCCGAGCACAGATATGAAGGCTTGAGGGATATCTCCGAGGCCATGAGGGACTTTCAATCGGCACTGAGGGCAAGCCTTTTCCAGGCAAGGGGTGCCGGTTGCATCTAAAGGTGCGCCCTTATCATTAAACGAATCCGCTTCAAAGCGGAGCATGTCGTCCTCACCCAAAAGGGGATCGCCTCTGAGCGTTTCATGCATGGCAATGGTGAGAAGCTCACCATCGATGTATGGGCTCCAGCAATGAGGACATTTTGCCTGGTGTGGGTTTGTACCTGGTGTGCGGATTGAGTAAGGGCGGTGTTCTTTTAGCCGCTCTTTCAGGATTTCCTTTTGAGATTTAGCTGCTGGCAGTTCCATGTCGACGACCTGGCTGATGTAGAACCCTTTTGCAGATCCTTCCGGGTAATAAATTAATTCTTCGGGATCTTTTCGCTCAGCGATTACCCAAGGCTCCAGCTGGAGTTTATCCAACGGTCCAAAGATCTCTCCGGTAGCGGGCTCGAAGACCAACCATCGATCGAGTTGTATCCGTTTTAGCCAGGCTTTGGGTTGTTCGGTATGACAAAGTAGAAACTGTTCTCCCCTTAACTGTAGGGTGTAATCCGTTTCTTTGACCAGGATTTCGCCCATCCAGGGTTTGCCATCCAGAAGGAGCGTGTCGTCCGGGTTTGCCGGCGTCACCCCTACCGAGGACTTCGTTTTCTGGAATAATAAGAGACTGGCATGTGGCTTTTCTGTATCAAGGTTCCAGGTGTTGACTGAGCCAAAACCGATGGTGAACTTCTTTTTGCGAAATACCTGTTTGCGACCCGATCCCAGGTGGATGACTACCGTAGCGCTAGGGATAAACCATTGTTTTAATTGCTCAATCATGCTCTCTGACCCAAAGAAAAGAGACATCTAGGTAGAGCGATTGAGGTATCGATACAAGACAAACTCCGAAAGCCATTCGAAAACGGTTGAATTTCTGTGATCGGGTGCTTGGCTTCCAACCTTTTCCAAATCCTATAACTTTGTGGATATTCCAAGTAAGCAGATTTCCTTCGCAACACCGATCCCCGATCTTCCGCACGCAATTTCGGTAAGCTTTCCTACCTTGGACGATGTGATTCGTTACGAGGAGCGGAATCCAGAGGCACATGCGCAGCTAAAAATCGCCTATCCTCGATTTGTTGCTCATCATCGTGTTGTGGAATGGGAAGCGTTTCTACAAACCAAATTTGGACTCGAAGAAATGCACGTGCATTGTTTGTGCTCGACCCACGCCGCGAAGGACCTGCAACGCTATGTGGGCTTTCAGCATGTGAAGGTGATTGCCGATGAGGCTTACGCCGTTGTTGGTGTTGAAAAAGATGAGGCCGCTGAAATCAAAGCACGGAAATTTTTGCAGCACACCGGGTGTCGGATTTCTTCCCGACAAGCAGAAGATCTTCTCATTGAGGCATCCGTACTCATTTCAAGTGAGGTCTCTGTTCCAGATGAGAATGCCTTTGAGAACGTCCAGGACAGCCTGACCGAAAAGATAGGTGCTCGAACCAATGAAGATGTTTTTTTAGCCAATTCCGGCATGGGCGCTGTCTATGCCGCCTTTCGGGCCATTCAGGAAATCCAGTCCAAGAAAGATCGCACCTACTGGATTCAACTCGGCTGGATGTATGTCGATACCTACGAAATTCTGAACAAGTTCGCTGGGGACGATGAAAACAAAATTTTTATTCAGGATCCGACCAACCTCGATGCGCTGGAATCCATTTTGGAATCACGAGGATTTGAGGTTGCTGGCATCATTTCAGAGATGCCGACCAACCCGTTGGTTCAAACACCCGACGTTGAGCGTCTCTTAAAACTTGCTCGTACCTACGGTGTAGCCTTGGTGGTCGATCCAACCGTTGCTTCAATCGTCAATGTAGACGTTTTGCCTTTTACGGATGTGTTGGTTACGAGTCTTACCAAATACGTTTCCCATGAAGGCGACGTGATGATGGGAGCGGTGGCACTTCAAGCTGATTCTCCTTTCTACAATGAGCTCAAGACCTTAATCAGGAAACACATCGAGCCTCCTTACCATCGAGATGTAAAACGCGTTGCCGATCAGTTACCCAATGTGGAAAGCGTGGCCAAAACCGTGAACGCAAACACCCTAAAACTGGCTGCTTTTTTTGAAGGGCACCCTGGAGTTCGTGCTACCCATTGGGCCTACGGAGCCGACAACGCCGAGCGTTACCAAAAGATTGAGAAAGACGCTGATTGTCCGGGCAGTATGATAACCATCGATCTGGTAAAGCCTTTGGCTGAGTTCTACGATGTTTGTCGAATAAGTAAGGGCCCAAGTTTCGGTATGGAAATTACTTTGATGAGTCCTTTTATGTATATGGCTCACTACGATCTGGTATCGCAAGCGCAGGGACGCGAAGACCTGAATGCTTATGGTATTAATCCGGACTTGGTCAGGATCTCTGTCGGGACAGAACCGATCGAGCAGATCATTGCTGCTTTTGGCGAGGCGCTGTAAATTCGAGCTATGCTTCTTCGGGTTGTTCGATCGAATGAAATGATTTTGTCGGCCTTGGACATTTCCAGAGTGCGAATAAAATTACTCCGATTGAACCAACGATAAAGTAGCCGGGAAAATAGCCAAAGCCTGCCATGAAATGGGCATCCTTATCGTCAGCCAAACTCGGGTTCCCTCTCAGGTAATAGCCGAGCATCGCATAGAGCCAGCCGATCAGTCCATAGCCGAGATTGAAAGCCAGGCCCTTGAAGCTCAGGACCGTGGCCCTCATCGTTTTATCCGTTATGTGATTCAGGTAATAGGATACGGCAAACATGGTGATTGAAAACGCCATGAAGAGCATGACTGAGAAAATCAGCCCATAGTAGGGAATGAAAAATTTAGCTCCAAAAAATGCGACTAACGCGATGGTTGTGATGACAAAGAAATTGAAGGTTGGACTGTGTTTGTCGACGAGCCACTTGCTGAAACTGGCCGTGAAAATACTTATCCCTGAGATACCGGCCGCAATAAATCCCAGATACAGCGGAGAAAATTCAATCAAGCGGTAGTACTCGCTCCCCAATGTAACAAACATCCGGATCACACTGTCCGCGAATGCTCCCGCCACGATTACGATAAGCGCAAAAGGAGTCCGTCCAATCCATTTCGCTGCCAGCCAGGTTTGCTTAAATGTTTCTCCTATTTTTGGTGCGTCGTTTGATTCTCTGTGAGATTTCGGTTCGGTAAATCGGGCAGCTACATAAAGCGTCCCCAGGGAGGTCAATAAGGTCAGGTAAATGGGCCAACGTAAAATCGTGGCTTTGGTCACTTCCAATGACATCCCAAGTAAGTCGCTTGCTTTTTGCACAAACCCGACGTCGTAGATAACACCACCCGTTATCATTACGACCATGAATCCGAAGGATTGGAACCGCTGAGTTTGCGCAAGAACGTTGGACCACTGATCTTTCATTCCGGCCTGTTCGAGGGAGTCATAGACCAGCGCTTCGTCGGATCCGCTCGCCGAAGCTTCGCCAAGACCACTGAGCACCCGGTTTGCGGCGAGAACCCAAAAGAGAACGGTGGGATCACTGTTCGGGGCAAATGCCCATATCGCCATTTCACCCACCATCAGAATGGAGGTGAACAGGAGCAGTTTCTTTCGTCCGAATAGGTCCGAGAGTGCTCCGGATGGTACTTCCGCCAATATGATGGTGATTGCCCAAATGACGTTCAACAATGCGAACTGTTCTATGCTTAGCCCGAAGTCTAAAAATATAATCGCGAATATGGGGTAGTAGAATCGTGCGTTAAAGAGCGTCCGAAATGCGATGAAAAGTCTTACATTGCGCCTGGCAATTATTTGGGGTGTCGGATGGGACATTCGATCAGGACGTTTTAAAGACTTTAGGCAGAGCAATCAGGAACGAAAAACCAATAATCAAGCTGACCCAGCTCGGTAATCCGAACCCACTCGGAACAAAACCAACCAGTAACGCCACACCAGCTGCGATGAGCGCATAGGGAATTTGAGTTCGTACGTGATCCAGTGGTTCAATGTCGCAGGCGATCGACGATACAATGGTTGTGTCACTTAGTGGAGAGCAATGGTCGCCAAAAACCGCGCCACTAAAAACCGCCGCGACCGTTGCCGGAATCAATATCGAGTCCAGGCCGCCTTGACCGCCTGCCAGGTTAATTGCAACGGGCAAGGCCAGCGGCATGAGAACTCCCATCGTTCCCCAGGATGAGCCGGTTGTAAATGAGATGAGAGTTCCTACCAGAAAAACGGTGGCCGGAAAAAGTCCAACGGGTAAATTTCCTTCCAATAGGCCGGACAATACTTCCGATGCTCCGAGCTCTCTAATGGTGCTGCTGAGTATCCAAACGCTAATCAGTATCAGGCAGGGCTTAAACAGGTGAAGAACTCCTCCCATAAATACTTCTCCGGCATCTTCATTTTTGAGGGCAGACCAATTTGTCAAATAGGCTACAAGGCAAGCTAAGGCGCTAAGGCTTACTAAAAGTTTTGCAGCATCCGCCGCTCCAAAAGCTTGCGCAATCTTGGTGAAAGATATCGGAAAGATTCCTCCTTCAACGCCGTCCAGGTAAAGTCCCACAATTAATCCGAAAATCAGGAGGGCTAACGGGACGATTGCGCGCCAGGCTCCGGTTGAAAGTGTCGAATTGTTAACGGGGATCTGTTTAATGGATTCCAATCGGGCTTCCGCTTCTCGCATTGGCCCGATATTCCAGTTTCGAGCGATGACCACAGCCAGCAGACCCAGAGTGAACCAGCAGTAAAAATTGAGCGGGATAGAGCGAAAAAATAGTCCGAAGGTATTTAGGTTCTGTATTCCAACGGCTTCATATCCCTGTTGAATCATGGATAGCTGATAAGCAATCCAGGTCGAAATAACCGCCACGCACGCGACGGCTGCGCTGGTGGAATCCACAATGTAGGACAATTTTTCCCGGGATACTCCGGCCTGTTTAGCCACCGGTGTCAGGGATTTCCCCACCAGGAGGCTGTTTGCCAAGCCATCGAAAAAACAAACCAGGCCCAGTCCATAAGCGGACCACTGTACCCGTTTCTTTAGAGAACCCGATTTCTTGAGCCAACGTTGCACCAACGCCTGAATACCACCGCCTTTCTCAATCAGGGCGACAAATCCACCCAAGAGGAGGGTGAAAATAAGTACGCTCAGATTCCATCCACTTTGAAGCGATGGAATCAGGTGTTCGGTGAAAAAGGCAAGAAACGCCTTTATGGGATTTCCATTGGCCAGAAGGATTGCACCAGCGGAACCGCCCACCAATAGTCCTCCGATCACTTTTCTTAACAACAGGACCGAGACTAACGCCAGGACGCTGGGCCAAAGTGCCAGTATCGGCAGGTCGATCCAGGCAAAGATCCATGTCAGTAGCCAAAGGCCAAAAACGACATTTTTCTTGTAAGGATATGGAAACGATGGCGACATAAATTCCAATTAGTTAGTGGGTGGACGCAATTATTGCACGAATTTACTTTGGAACTATCGTTTTGCAGCACGCGACAATTTACAAATCAAGTACATAAAATAAAAATACGACATGTTAGAAACACTTACCACAGAAGAAGATCTTAAAGCATTTCCTCCTTTCAACTTGGGACGCCTACTCAAAACGGTTTTCGATCCTGAACCAGGTGAAAAGGTCTGTATACTGATCGACCTTGAAGACCCCCGTGACATTAAAGACTTCGCCTTTTTGAAAGACGAGTCCCTCACGATTCAGCGTCACGCTTATGAAAAATTCTACCTCGGCCTGAAGAACGGGGTTGCTGAAGAATTCGGATTTTCCGGAGGCGAAATGTTCGCTTACAAGCGCACGGGAGGCTCCAATCTTGATTTGCCGGAGGACTGTTATGACATCGAAGGCAACCAGCTCAGCCTGGTTGAGGACGTCTACAAGCCGTACGATTTAATTCTTTGTATTTCGACGGAGTCAGCCACTGCACCCTTGACCGCTTCTGCAAAAGTGATCGGTTTCCGCGGAGCTACCATGCATGGCATGAACGACATCATTCTGCGCTCCGGTCTTGCGGTAGATTATAATGAAGTTTCGGCTCAGGCGGAGAAACTTCGGTTGGGCATGACAAAATCCGACTTCGCTGAAATTGATTTCACCGTGGGTGATGAGACCTACACATTGAAGCTCATTTTGAACGGACAAGAAGCGCAAAAGAGTCACGGACTTTGCCTTGGGAAAAAACCGGACATAGCTAATCTTCCAGCTGGCGAAGTTTACTTTGTTCCTGACGGTGCTGAGGGACAATTTCCCATGCTTTATGATGACGGCACTATCGGAATCATGAATGTGTCGGAAGGCCGTATCCAGGCGGCTGAGCTCTTGGAAGGTAACCAAACTACCATCGATACCCACAACGCGAAAATGACCCGCGATCCCGTTACTGGAGAAATCGGCGAGCTTGGCTTTGGCACCCAGGTGCTCCCTGTTTCAGGCCGCGATATTCAAGATGAGAAAGTTTTAGGAACCGTCCATGTTGCTACTGGCCGCAGCGACCATCTGGGTGGTCATCTTACTCCCGATCTGTTTGCCGAACGCCAAAACGCGACGCACGACGATATTCTGTTTGCTCCGCATAAGACCCCAATGATCAATGTGCCTGAAGTAAGGATTCACAAAAATGGTGAAACCATCGTCGTGATACAAAATTTTAAAGCCGCGGAATACCTGCAAGACTGTTTAAGCAGTTAATTGTGAGAAAGTGCACCTGTGTTCGAAAACAGGGTGGCCGCTCTGCCCATCGACGGAGAAATGTAGGGGATAGTACCGATTCCTAGGAGTTAACCGGGATCTCCAGGGAAGATGGATTGCTTGTCAGTGCTTCGTCCTTCTCCGTCTTATCCTCCTGCTTTTGACTCATCGGTTCCGGGTACCCCGCTTTCTCGGCTATATGACGACTGATGCGATTAATCAGTCTTTCAGAAACCACTTCATCGTACTCTTCAACTCCTTTAAGGAAGGTACGGACCTGTTTGGGATTGAGGACACTCACTTTACCTGTTTGCTCGGTTTCGACATTCCAGCCGGGTAATAGCAGAAGTGGCTTTACTTCAACGGTTCCGCCCAAAGCGTTGCTGAGGAATTGTTTTAAAATAACCGACCGATCAAAAGCGTCCTGAATGCTAATAGTGTTAACCCGTTTTTTGGACCAATGCAGTTTCTCTCCATCGAAGCGAACGACCGGATCCTTGAGCGACTTCCGCTTTTTTCGCAGTTTGGTTTCTACCGCGAATACGCCCGCTGGGCCAACCAAGGCGTGGTCGATATTTATATCCTCAAACTGCAAATCGTGAAAAACGCGATACCCGTCCAGCATGAGAACGCTGAGTTGATTCCCGGTGATGCACTCACCATGATACCCATCAGAGCAGCGACTTCGTTTTAACATCAGGAGCGTTGTCTTGATCAGGTACCAAAGCGTAAACGATACAGTCGTCACGCTAACGATTCCTAAAAGGTAGCTCAGAATGGTGCCGCTTAAAGTGCTTGTCAGAAAAGTGAAGCCGATGATTTGAACGGCTACTCCGATACCGATAAACACGAGACAATTGTTGATTTTCGCGTCAATTGTCTCGATTTCTGTTCGTCGGCTATCGCCGGCTGACCGAAGCAGTTTTTCGTCATGGATTTTTGATCTTCGGTGGTCGTCGCCCCACTTTTTGGCGAAGAGTAGGAGTGCGAAAATGGCAAATATAAGTAGCGGGAGAAATGCAAAGTAGTACTGAAACATAGCCGGGTGGTGTTGATTTCAAAATGGTTATCCAACTGTTGGATTAATAACTACTAAAGCCGCGGCCTGCGAGGGAGACAACGCGTGGAGGAATTTCGGATTATTTTAATCCTTATTAGCGAAATCTTCAATCACCCACCTGCGCCCCAAAAGTTAGCGAAATCAGTTTTGCATTCTGAATCGAATGATGATACCTCTAATTTCTTTTCAAATGATCCTCGTAAACACCTTTGTTTATAAGGATATTTAACCCTGGTCTCGTAATCTTTATGAAAACTTTCTCAAAAACTTTTTGCTCCCTAACCTTCGTTCTGGCCGTTTCTGCCCCTTTTACGATTTTAGCAAATCACCATAAGGGAGGGCTTTCTTTCCCAGATAACGTAAAGCCTCACAACGCGGTGGTGGCTTCGGTGAATTACAAAGGGAAGGAAGCGCTCAAGGCCGAGATTTCCGAGGAGGCGAAAGCGAAGCTGGCCGAGGCCGCAAAGCAAAGAGCCGCTGGCGGGAATCAGGGTGGACCCGCCGCGGGTGAAGCTGGTCGAGTGGACCACCTCATCGTTGTTGCTGAAGATTTTCAAAACGGAACGATCGAGCTGCAAGTTGCCGGTGAACCTGCACCCGGGGCTTCTGGAGGAGCACGTGGATTTGTGGGGGTCGCATTTCGGGTTCAGCCCGACATGAAGCACTACGATTGTTTTTACCTGCGACCTACGAATGGCCGAGCCGACGATCAGGAACGTCGCAATCATTCGGCCCAATATATTTCACATCCAGAGTATCCCTGGTTTCGTCTGCGCGAGGAAACGCCTGGTAAATACGAAGCGTATGTCGACCTTCAGCCAGCCACGTGGACCAAAGTGAAAATTGTCATCGATGGAGAAACCGCAAAACTGTTTGTGCATGGTAACGACCAGCCGACTCTCATTGTAAACGACCTTAAATCTGGTGCAAATGGTAAGGGCTCGGTCGCGCTTTGGTTCGAAGGCTCCACCGTCGCTCATTACAGCGACTTGAAAATTACGAAGTAATTAGCTGTTCGACCATCGCAGCCATCTTAAGGTCATTTTCTGTGACACCGTTCGCAGAATGGGACCACCAATTCAGTGTTACCTTTCCCCATTCGGTTAATATGGCTGGATGGTGATCCTCTTTTTCGGCTAAGGCACCTACCTGATTGGTAAATGCAAGTGCCTCCACAAAGTTCTTAAAGCTATAGGCCTTCTCAAGCTGTGGCACTTGGTTATTCTCTACCAACTTCCATCCTGGCAAATTCTCCAGAGCCGTTTTTATTTCTTCCGAAGTCATCTTTTGTTTCCAATCTGTCGTTCCTTCGTCTTATTTGAAAGCAATAATTTGGGCCACAATTCACCACATGAAAAATCTCTCTCTAACCCTTCTATTCATTCTTTTGTTTCAAACGGTTCAGGCAGTGGACGAGATCCAATTCAGGTCTATTAATTTTCAGGACAATGTGGTCGAACTGTTTAATTTTGGAAATGCGCCGATTAGCTTGGATGGTTGGCGTTTTTGCACCCACGATGAGAATCAAATCCGCCAGTATTCGAGTCCAGGTGGATTGAATGGTGTTACCATCGCAGCAGGTGCCTCATTGTTTATTTATTGGGATAATAATGCTCCGATGGTGGATGCTAATAATATCAACCTCATTTCCATCGGTGGCGGTGGTGGCTTTGCCGGGCCCTTCGACCGCGGACCCTTCGGGATGCAGCTTTATTTCGAGAGTTTTTTTGGTAATGGCGCTTCCATTGCGGATCACGCTCAGTGGAGTCAAGGGGGTGTGGACAACGAGAGTGCTGATGAACGTTCCGACGAGGCCGAGGTAGGGGGAGTGTGGACTGATCAACGTCTGTGGATTCCAACTACGGCTTTTACCAGACGTATTGAGCTGATTGATCCAACGGGTGCACGTTTGCATGGGCCGGCCGATTATCGCGTACTCGAACCCATTCCACTTCCGCCCGAGTTTGAGCTTACCAGTTTTGTCTACAATCCAGACGGGAGCATAAATCTGACCTGGGAGAACTTGTCGGAGTTTGGTGTCGATAATGATACCGTTCAATCCAGCACCGATCTTAAACAATGGGACGAGCTCGATATGAGCGGCACCAATATGCTCACCTTTGCTAATGCTCCCGCCGCTCCCATTTTCTTTCGTGTGGTGGTAGAATAGGAACCCTTCCGTCCATTAGAGCATTATGAGTAGTCGCTACTATTCTGATTTAGATAGGGTTCGATTCAGCTTCGTTTGAAAACTTCGCTGGACTCATCGCCGACTTGTCCGGCGAAGCTCGGATGAGCGTAGCAGGAGCGAGCTGTCGCGGAAACGGCGGTTTAGGCCTGTACAAACCGCCCTACCATTTTCGCCAACCGAATAAGTTTAGTTTGCTCTAAGGTTGTCCAAACCCAGGCTTCAATTTTCGGCGAAGGACATCTTTGGCGTAAGCCGTATACATCCACTGATTGTCTGGACTAATCCGCACGTAGTTACAGCGGGGCCTTCCTTCGGGCGATGGAATAATAATGAGTGGAGCTGCACCTGAACCGGCATAGACCGGGGAGGCGATTTGAGTTCCCAGGTTGGTTCCGCTGAGTAATCTCCCATCCGGCAGAACCACCATGCCGTCGAGTCTCCCCAGCTTGTCGGATGGCATCCCGAGCCGGTAGGCGGGAAAGCTTGTTCCAGTCAGTCGGGAATCTTCACCGATTGGAAAACCGTGAATCGTGTCTGAATCAAATTCCGCAACCAGTAACGTTTTTTGATCCAGTGAAAGAGCGATACCATTGGGTTTCCAGGGCAGGGTCGCTGCCTGGTTTCGCTCGAACGATCCGGCGGCAAGTCGCCAGACCAACTTTGAATTGGGGTCGGTATAAAAGATGGTTCCGTTTTTGAGAATCGCGATGTCGTTGGAAGGCGTCCCTGAATTCACCGCCGTTTTTTTGCCGGTTTTAAGGTCCCAGGCGTTGATGGCATTGTTGCCACTCGCACAACCATAAAGCCTTCCATCGGGACCTACCGCTATCCCGTTTGCGCGTCCCGTCTCTCCATCTATTAAGGTTTTCTCACCTGTGTTTTTATCGACCCGGAACAACTGGTTTCGCGGAACGTCGGTGAAAAGGAAATGACCATTTGAATCCCAGGCCATACCTTCCGCAAACTGATGATCGTCGGATACTATTTCCCATTCTGAACCTTCGGCAAAAACGAGGTCCTGAGCGGACAAGAAGCACGGGAGAGTGAGGAGTAGAGAAATAAGAAATATACGAATCATGAAGTGGGGTGTAGCTAGAAATTCGTTAGCATGCAAACGATAATCATTCGTTCTTTATTGAAGAAATATTGAGGCCCCTTCCGTAGACTCGGCGACTTTGAAATAAAGTAGCCCAGGCCTCCTGCCTGGATATTTACAGTGACCCCAATAGTCCAAATAATGAAAAACAATTTATTTGACTGTGGATACTCTTCAAAAACGAACTGGCAGGACGCTTGACCCTTATACAGATTTAGTGGACCAACGAAGTAAGTTGAACTACCGAGGCGTGATCTTATGAACCGCTGATTGCTCTGACTTACCAGGAGCGAAAAAGAAACTACGAAACACGCAAAATAACGCGAAAGAAAGATTACGGCTCCTTCAGCAAGCATTGATTTGCTCTTATGTTTTAGCGTTTTTTAGCGCCTTTCGTAGTTATTGATATTGATTCTGGTATTAAAATAAATTCGAAGAACAAAAGTTTAACTACGAAAAGCACTGAATTACGCGAAACACTGAAAACAGGCTCCCTTTGAAAAGTAATAACTAACCACGAATGGACGAATAGTTTGGTTGTTTCTCATCAGTGAAAATCATCCCAGCCTTGCCGTAGACTGGTGGTTAAAATCTGTATCTTTTTTCCGTCGTTTAGAAAAATGCTTTGAACCATTCGACATTGCTCAGGCTAAGACAGGAGGCAACCGAGGAAACAGAGTTGTATGGCAATTTTCCCCTCCGTTCCCTCCGTTAGCTTGTAGGTCCAAATATTTTAAAAATGCACGAACCAACCGTTCAACATATCGGACCGCTCAGCGATCGTTCCCTACCTTCTAATTCGTCCATTCGTGGTTAGGAATCTACTACAACATCTGAGCAATCAGTGGCCGTGCTCAACATTGGTTGCGGCTTTGCTGCTCTAAGTGATCAGTGGTTGGTATTATTTCATCCCGAAGATTAGGATACATCATAACTCTTGCCCCGTTGAGGTGGCGTTGGCTTGATTATTTTCATGCCTTACACCGCTGATCCCGCTCTTGAACGTTTTGTTCGCCATCTACCTAAAACAGAAACGCACCTACACATGGAGGGTGCCTGTCCCTTCGAGTTATTACAGAAATTGGACCCGGTGAAGTACGCGAATCCACCTGCCTTTTGGGATGATGATTTTCGTTATGACAGTTTCGACCAGTTTATGCACCTGTATGAAGATTACTGTTCCACCTTCTTCACCTCGGCCCAACGATATGGCGAAGCCGCCAAAATCGTTCTTGGCAATTGTGCCGCTCAGGGTTGCCGCTACGTTGAAACCAGTTTCCATCTGCCGGTATTGTTATTCATGGAAGACAAAGGACCCACGTTGTTGGATGCTATTCGCAGCGCCGCGCCGCCTGATCTGGAGTTAAGGATTTTTGCCGGTATGTGTCACGACGATTACAAGGAAGCGGGCAGGGAACTCATTGAAGAATGTCTTACCTGGGAGGGCCTGGACGGTATCGATCTGCATGGCCCCGAATACATACCAGTAGAACCCTGGACGGCCGATGTCTGGGAGCGTGCCCGGCAAGCTGGAAAATTTACCAAAGCCCATGCCGGAGAATTTATGGGTGCAGGTTTTGTAGATCTTATCCTGGATGATCTTAAAGCTCAACGAATCGAGCACGGCGTTCGCTCGATTGAAAACCCTGCTACCGTCCAGCGTCTCGTTGAGAAAAATATTACCCTGGATGTTTGCCCCATAAGTAACGTCAAACTGGCAGTCGATGGTGTCACCTCCATGACCGCACATCCCATTCGCCAACTCTTTGATGCCGGTGTTTCGGTGACCATCAATTCCGACGACCCCTTCTTTTTTGGCAATCGCCTGAGTGAAGAGTATTTCGCGCTTCACCAGGACCTAGGCTTCTCGCTTGAGGAGCTCGCGCAAATCGCTTGTAACGGATTCTCAGCCGCACTGCTCGATGAACCCAAACGACAGGCGTTCCAAGAAGAGCTGAAAGCTTACTGTGAGGAGAATCTAGAGGTCGATAGAAAGTTATGAAATACGGAATTGGCTTCTAATGATGTCTTCAAGGGAAAGAGTATTTTGTTGTGAGCCTGCCCCGAAAAATGGGAGACATGTTGTGCTAAACAATGCATAAAATGAGAACAATGAGTCA
>JAQBYJ010000012.1 GCA_027622555.1 Verrucomicrobiota bacterium | reverse complement strand
TCGGAAGTAAGCTTAACAACAGGAGCGATTCTCATGGACCAAAGCCTAAATCAGTGACGATGGGGAAGTCAATCAATATGTTATATTATTTAAGACGCACTACACTAGAACGGCTTTAAAACCATGCTTTTCATATTCGGCCATCGTATTGTCGTCGGAATAAGCACTCGAGACAATCCCGACCACCTCGGGGTGTGCCTGCCGAATAAGTCGAAAAGAATCCAATCCACCAAGCCCATTGTTCACCAATAGGTCCATGATTACCGCGTCAACAGGTTGATCGGATTCCATGGCACTTTTGTACAATTCATAGGCCTCCATCCCTTCAGAGGCTAAGGTGACTTTATAGCCACAGGTATCGAGGAACTTATTGAGAAGTCCTCGTACAGATGGCTCATCATCCATAACTAGAATATGGTATGTGGCGGAGCTGGTGCTTTCAAATATCACGATTTGTTTGAGGTTTGGATGAGGAAAGAACCATAGACCACAATGTTAGGTGAACAAGAAGACGCATAAATCCCTTCTTTTATAGCAATTTTTTAATGTCAGCCAATTTTTCTAAACTAGGCACACGCGGTAGGAGGGTCGGAATTAAAAACGAGACAATATTGGCTTTAGCTGAATTTGGTAAGTTACTTTTTAAAAATCTGGGCCTTCTTTTGGTCACCTTGATCAATAAAACTGATTTTGATTATTTTAAGACCGAAATCGGTTCGAATTCGTACTAAACTAAGGGTAAATGTAAAATGTTTGGTAAATAAACTCAAAAAAAATACGGCATTTGTCGAAAGCCATTCGATTGAGTTTGTTGATTCCATGATTTTTAAGAGTTCACGCAAACAAACCAGGACGGTCAACCCACTGACCCAATGGCTGGGAGCGAAAAACTCTTCTTCGGAATCTACGAAATCATTCACAGTCAACTCCTCCGATATGGGGAGCATTTTACCCAAATTTTCTTCGGTGAAATCAACTAACTTTTGAGGAGCTCAGAGTTGATAGGATGAGATAGAGCCGGTAGCCCGAGAGGTGCTGCCGGCTTCTTTTTTCTATTTCTGCGCCCTCGAGGCCCGGACATTTATCTTGCGGAGTGACAATGGTCTGAAATGCTCTTTGCCTTGCGAATTCAACTATGTACCAGGTAACTTTCAGTGATCAGAGCATGAACGAGCTCAATAAACTGGATACATTGAGCCAAATGGCGCTTGTAGAAAGTATCACCGACCTTACGCCTAGGGATCTGCACAACATGGACGAACGACTTGGACGAATTTCGCGCAAAGGAAACACCTATTATCGATTAAGGGCAGGCGAATACCGTATTTATTTTGAGATCAAAGATGATATTCTTTTCAGCCACGTTATCCTGGATAAAAACTCGATGGCTGACTTTATTTTCAGGACCAAACTACCGTTTAAAGAAGAACAGGCAATCGAGCAGCATCAATCATTTTGGAAATATCTCGAGAGCCTGATGAAATAAAATTCGATATGAATGAGCCACCTTTAGATTCGAAGTACACGGATCCTGATCAAGCCAGTAAAATTTACTTTCTCCCCAACTTAATGACCGCGTTTAACTTGTTTTGCGGTTTTCTGGCCGTAATCAGGTGTATCCAGGCCAAGTTTTCGGCCGATGAGTTGGGTAAATCTCCTGAAGAGTTATATACCCAAGCTGTTTGGCTAATTCTAGCTGCTGTTGTTTTTGATATGTTGGACGGACGGTTGGCGCGTCTGGGCGGAAGAGAATCACTCTTTGGAAAGGAGTTTGATTCAATCGCAGATGTTGTTTCTTTCGGAATGGCCCCAGCCCTGATGGTGTTCTTTTTAATTCTATCTCCTGAATATGAAGCTTACTTTCGGAATATTGGTTGGTTGATAGGTTTTATTTACCTGCTCTGTGTCTCTGTTCGCCTGGCACGCTTCAATGTGATCACCCATCCATTAATGGAAGAGAGTCAATTCACAGCCACGAAAGATTTTATAGGTCTTCCGGCACCAGCTGCTGCGGGAATGATTTCTTCGCTTGTTCTTATGATGAATAAATTTGAGGTCCGTGGTTTGGCTATTTTCTTACCCGCCTTAATGATCCTGATCGCGTTCTTGATGGTTAGCTCAATTCGTTATCCTAGCTTCAAGCACATTGATTGGACCACGCGGCTAAAGTTTACCTCATTCATCCTGGTCATAGTCGTAGTCTCGATTATTTCGATGGTTCGCGAAGTTGGGATAGCCCTTATTTTCTTGGGCTACATCTTTTATGGCATCTTTTTGAATTTCAAAATACGATCGAAGATCCGTAAATCTAAGACTAGTGATAACCCTGTGAATAGTTGAGGATCTCTTCTGAGTAAAATCGAATAACTTGCTTGTTTTGTTAATTACCGTAATAACTTTAAACCAATGAACAGCCTTATTATCCTCTTTTTTAGTGGCTCAATGACTAGCAACCAAGCACTTAGATAGTTGTTGGGTTTACTAACAGGACATAATAATAAGAATACTTATTTTAATTTACTTTATATATTATATATTTCGTCTAATAACCCAGAAAAAGTTCGATCGTCTACATGAAGTTTAAAATTAACCGAGACCATTTCTCTAGTGGATTACAACAGGTCCTCAATGTCGTAGGAACCCGGGCTACCATGCCTATTCTCAGCAATGTCCTGATTGAAGCGAACGAGGGATACATATCACTTACCACTACCAATCTCGATATGGGCATTCAGTGTCGAATCGAGGCTCAAGTGGAAACAGCAGGAGGTATCACCCTTCCTGTCCGCAAGCTGGCGACCATTATTCGTGAACTTCCGAATCTGGATGTTGAAGTAGAGTCCACGTCAAGCCACCGGGCCGAGATCTCTTCTGGAGGATCGGTATTCCGCATAAATGGTATTGGTCCCGAAGAATTTCCTCCTTTGCCTTCCTTTAGTGATGATCGCCAATTTATACTTTCACAAGACACCCTGGCTTCCATGTTGAAGTCGGTGTCTTATGGACAATCTACCGATGAGAACCGCTACATTCTCAACGGCGTTTATTTTAATTTCTCAGATGGAAAGCTCACTTTAGTTGCAACAGACGGTCGAAGACTTGCGCTTGTCAGCGAAGAGGTCGATGTGACCGAAGCGAATGCTGGAAAGCTCATCCTTCCGGCGAAAACGGTTGCCGAGCTGCTTCGTCTTCTCGGACAGGCCGAAGAGATCAAGATTTCATTCAATGATCGACAGGTAGCTTTCGAAATCAGCACAGATGAAGAAAAGGAAGGCCTAAAAGACCACATTTACCTGGTTTCCAAAATAGTTGAAGGCAATTACCCGAACTACCAACAGGTCATTCCAAAAGAAACCCACCACCGCATAAAGGTGGGTCGCGAAGATTTGTTGCACTGTATTCACCGGGCAGCCTTGGTCACGACCGACAAAAATAATTCCGTCACCATAAAGATCCACAACGACAAGTTGGAGATCTCTGCTTCCAGTCCTGAGTTGGGTGAATCTCATGAATCTTTAGGCGGAATTCCTTTTGAAGGCTCCGAAGTTAAAATTGCCTTCAATCCCCAGTTTTTGATGGATCCTTTGAAGAGTCTGACCAAGGACGAAGTATTCTTTGAATTTAAAGACGAGCTCAGCCCAGGCGTTTTCCGGACGTTGGAGAGTTTTCTCTGCGTTATTATGCCGCTAAGGCTCAACTAAACTTTAAGACCACGTCTCGGTTGAGATAAAACTCTTGAAAAAGTGCCTGAACCTGCACGGCTTCGAGAAGTCTAAAGATTTCTATGGATTTGATACCTGCAGATGCCCATTGGTACGATCTCCTGCTACCTTTTATGTTAGCCGGGACGTTGATTCTGAGTTGGATAAGCGGTCGAAACGCTTCGTTTATAATTACCATTCTGAATCGTTGGCTTCGGTGGGTAACCTTTTCAACGGCAGCGGCCTACTTTTCTTTCACCTCAGAAGTGTTTGAAAAACCTTTTTGGGTACTTTTCGCCGTTTTCTTTCTCTGCTGGTTTCTGGTTGAAACAATTTATCATTGGGTGGTCATTAAGATTGTAAGCAACAGTGGTGTTCCACTTTTTCCCAGCTTTGTTGAAAACGCTCAAGGCGATGAGTGGCCTGCACAAAAGCGTTTTTTGGCTATTCGCAAATGGCTTAAAAAAGAATCCTATAAATCGATTTGTTCGCTCAAGGCTGAGCTCGTGCCGGGTACGACGTTGCGCATGCACGTTTACCAAAGTGAGGATGACAAAACACGGATTCAAATTCTATTTGTTCCTCAGAGAAACGGTACGGTTTCCATGTGCTTTACTATTCTTTCAAAGACCGTCGAAGGATCGCGCTATGTGACCGACAATATGTTTCTTCCATTTGGTGGTTTTTACCCTAAAAATTGGTATCTCGAACGCCGACCCCTTGTTCGAACCTTTTTGCGGCTCTATCGAAATCACACAAAACGGTTGCAGAATACGAAGGAGGTTTTCGTCCCTTGGGATGAAAATGCGATTGATGATGTGAATGATCAACAATCCACTCTGGAACGCGTTAACACCGAGATGGGTTTTCTCAACCCGATTAGCCTGCGGGAAGAACACGGAAAAATTTCCTGGGAAGGAAGATACCGTGTCTGGAAAGAAATCTGGATGCTAAACTATTTTGGCAAACCGGGGTCTTATTGATTAAGCCCGATCTTGCTTCTTCGGCTTTTTATCCGCCGATATAGGACATCTCCACCTTAGGATCCTGAGTGTCCGGATTGAGCTGATGTCGAATTTCTGAATAACGGTCATCTCGACCTAACCACAACTTTGCGAGCAATCCGACCAGGTCTTCCTGGGAAATTCCTTCGCGCAACACGGACCTGAAGTCAGTGCCCAGGGATGAAAAGAGGCATTTATAAATTTTCCCATCGGCCGATAATCTTGCTCGGTGGCAATCGCAGCAAAACGGTTGCGAAATCGAACTGATTACGCCTATTTCCCCTGCCCCATCAAGGTATCGATAACGTTTGGCGACTTCTCCTCGGTAATTGGGATCAATGGGTTCGAGTGGAAATTCCTGGTGTAAGATTTCAACCACTTCTTTTGCAGGAATGACTTCTTCTTGTTGCCAGTGATGATGATTACCCGCGTCCATATACTCAATAAATCTCAAGGTAATTTGCCTCTCGCGGAAGTAGCGCGCCATCGGAACGATATCCTGTTCGTTTACGCCCTTCTCTACCACCATATTTACCTTCACGGGCAGCCCGACCTTCAAGGCGGCATCCAATCCTTCCAGCACCCCCGCCACGGACTTGTTACGACCGTTCATATTTCGGAAGGTTTCTTCGTTCAGTGAATCCAGACTCAAATTTATTCGGTCTAACCCCGCTTCTTTTAAATCAGAAGCAAACCGGGGGAGCAGCCAGCCATTCGTCGTAAGCGCGATATCCTCTACTGCCTTTAAATCAGAGATGCTTTTGACGATGGAAACCACTTCTTTTCTTAGGAGGGGTTCGCCTCCGGTGATACGGATTTTGTTCACGCCCAATTCTACCGCTGCCTCTACCATGCGGATGATTTCAGGAGGTGTAAGCAACTCCTGTTTTTTAAGAAATGCATAATCGGGACCAAACACGTCTGCCGGCATGCAGTAAGAACAGCGAAAATTACACTGATCCATAACGGATATTCGTAAATCTCGTAGAGTTCTTCCTAAAGTATCCCTGACATCTTTCATAAGTGTTAACCGTCAAGTAATACAGATATTGACGGGCAGGTAAAAATATAAATTCCGAATAGAAATTGCTCAACTATAGCTTGTTTTCTTTTGCTCATTCGGATGATAAAGCCAGATTACATCAAACTATGGATGCCATTACTCCGCAAGAAGCAGATCAGATAATTGAGAGCCAGCTACGACCTCTACCGTCTGAAATCGTTCCCTTCGATCAGGCCTATGGCCGTATTTTGCGAGAGCCGATATTGGCCGATCGGGATTTTCCACCCTTTGACCGGGTGATGATGGATGGCATCGCTATTTCTTTCAAGGTTTGCGAAGCGGGTCCCTTCAAATCTCAGGGAATCCAGAAAGCTGGAATCGAAGCACAACGTTTGGAGAATAAGTCTGGTTGCTTCGAAGTAATGACCGGAGCTGTTGTGCCAATCGGTTGCGATACGGTTATCCCCGTTGAGGTAGTGATTGAAGAAGATGGTTTGTTTTCTTTGAAAAAGGGTTACCTCCCAAAGCCGCACCAATTTATCCACAAACAGGGTTCCGATAATCACATGGGTGATTTATTGCTTACCCCAGGGCAACTTTTGACAGCTAAAGAAATCGCAGTAATTGCTACCTGCGGTTACGCCGAGTTGGAGGTTAGTCCCCGCCCGAACATCACTATTGTTTCAACGGGCGATGAATTGGTCGAAGTCCATGAGAAACCGACACCGTTTCAAATTCGCAAGTCGAATGCCTACGCCCTTGAAGCTGCCTGTGGCGGTTTGCCAATTCCCGTGAATGTTAAACTGGATCATCTTCCCGATGACCGGGCGGTAATTGCCAACCGCCTGAAAGGCCTGATGGAGAATTCAGATGTCCTTTTGTTTTCGGGCGGGATTTCAAAGGGCAAATACGATTTTCTCCAAGACTTGCTTCTTGAGGCAGGAGCAAACAAACATTTCCAATGGGTGAAACAACGCCCCGGAAAACCGCTTTGGTTTGGAACTTCGGTTGAAGGAACCGCTATCTTTGCCCTACCTGGAAATCCAAATTCAACTTTGACCTGTTTCTACCGCTATGTGGCATCATCAATTTCATTAATGGCCGGATTAGGTAAATTAATGCCTGAATCGGCCATTTTAACTGAGCCTTACACATTCAAGCCTCCACTCGCTCAGTTCCTACCCGTAAGTGCGGTTCGCTCCGTTACGGGATCTTTGGAAGTTCAACCTCTGCCTACTCAGAATTCTGGAGACTTGGCTGGGCTGGCCATGAGTGATGGCTTTATTGAATTGCCTGGAGACCAAAATGAATTTCCAGTTGGATTTTCTGCACCCTTCTATCCGTGGTGATAAATAATGTCTGATTTTACTCATATCAATGAATCCAACCAGCCTTCAATGGTGGATATTTCAGGTAAATCGGCCAATCGCCGAACCGCAGTTGCTCAATCGATTGTTCAATTAACGGATAACATTTGGGCTCAATTGCATGAAGGGGAGATTCAGAGTAAAAAGGGTCCAGTGTTCCAAACGGCTATTTTAGCTGGGATAATGGCGGCCAAAAAGACCAGTGATCTTATTCCACTTTGCCATCCTTTACCGCTCGATAATTGCAAGATTGATATCGAGCCGCTTGAAAATCAAAGGGTTAAAATTCTTTGTTCGGCATCGACCGATCACAAAACGGGGGTGGAGATGGAAGCACTAACTGGAGCTTCAGTTGCTGCGCTAACTTTATACGATATGTGTAAAGCGCTGTCACATGACATTCGGATAGTGGATACTCGGTTGATTTCGAAAACGGGTGGGAAACACGATTTCTCCAGCGACTCGTCGGTATGACTATCCAACTGTATTACTTTGCAATTTTGCAGGACCAACGTGGGTTGCAGGAGGAAAAGCTCGAAATTGAAACCCAAACGGTTGCCGCGTTATACGCTAAACTGAAAGCCAAATACGGGTTCACCCTGGAGAAAGGCGCTTTGCGTGTTTCAATTAACCAAGCGTTTGTTACTTGGGAAACCGAACTTCAGGACGGTGACGAAGTAGTTTTTATCCCTCCCGTTTCGGGCGGCTGACTAAGTACGATACAACGCGTTAACTTTGATATAGCCCTCGGACAAATCGCATCCCCATACGGTAGCTGTTGAATTTCCAATTCCAAGATTGACCGAAATAACAACTTCTTTGGCTTCCTTAAGGTAAGCTTCGACCGGATCGTCTGATATGTTGGTTGGTGCGCCGTTATCGTATACGGTATGTTCACCGAAAGATATTTTTAATTTCTCTGGCTCCAAGCGTTCGTCAAAGGTCTTTCCAAGAGCCATGGCCACTCTACCCCAATTGGCATCTGCGCCATAGACTGCGGTTTTTACCAAGGGTGAGTTAACTACAGATTTGGCCATTTTTTTAGCCTGATCCTCATCAACAGCTCCAGAAACAACGACTTCAATGAGCTTGGTTGCCCCTTCTCCGTCAAAGACAATTTGTTTTGAAAGAATCACAGCTGCTTCAAGAAACGCGGCTTCAAATTCTGCGAGATCAACTTTCCCGGCCAGACCGTTTGCCATTATAGCTACTGTGTCGCTGGTACTTGTATCGGTATCTATGCTCAGGCAGTTGAAGGATTTATCGACCACGCGTTTGAGCAACGCTTGTAAATCGCTGCCCTGAATATCGGCATCGGTGACCCAAAAAGACAACATGGTTGCCATATTCGGTTCAATCATTCCTGCGCCCTTTGCCATACCAATGAGAACAGCATTTCCTACTTTGCGCCGTACCAGTTTGGAGTGGGTGTCCGTGGTCATGATGGCCTCAGCCGTAGCTTCCCAATTATCGGCTCTCAATGCATCCTTACATCCTGAGATTGCCTTCAAGATTTTTCCCATCGGCAATTGGACCCCAATTACGCCGGTTGAATTAGGGAGCACCAGATTTGGTTCAATCTCGAGCTCAGCTCCCACAGCTTCCATTTCTTGTCGTGCGTTATCAAGCCCTTGCTGCCCCGTTGCAACATTTGAGATGCCGCTGGTTATTAGGAAGGCTTGGGCTTTGCCTGCCTTGATAAGCTCTTTGCCCAAGGTTACCGGCGCTCCACAAAAAGTGCTTCGGGTAAAAACGGCCGCAGCGTTGGCCTCAACCTCTGAAACTATCAACGCGAAGTCGTTGTTCTTTTCTTTAATGCCGATGAATTTACCTAAACTGGTGAAACCTTTGGGTGTCATGATTTTCAAGTTGGGGATCTATCAGTATACGAAATGGAGGTATGTCAATATAGGAGAGTGGTCAAACGATGTCTTTCCCAATTCCTCAGGTACAAATTTAGTCTGTGGTATACGTTTGGGAATTCTTTTGTTTTTTCATTACTACAAGTAATGAATCTCCCAAGTTGAATGGAATGGTTACCGTTTTCATCCAGGCCATGGGCTTCAAGCGCATCCATTTCGGCAAGTAGGCCAATAGCCTTATCCACAAATAGTCTAAGGTAAAATACCAGCCGGGTCGCTTAACAGCCATAATCTCAAACCCCGTCTTTTTACTAATCAGATCGAGGGTTTTGCGATTGAAGTAGCTAATGTGTGCGATCCTGTAGTGCCACCACTTTCGCCCGAGTAACCGGGCGAAAAAAGCACCGCAATCGGGTGTGGCTACCATCGCATATCCTTCTTCGGTTAAATGGCTGGAAACTTCCCTCAACAACGTTACCGGATCTTCGACATGTTCTATCACGTCAATAAGCGTAATATAGTTAAAAGTACAATCTTTCTCCAGATCGCTTAGTAGTCCTCTTTTGATAGGAAGGTTTTTTTTAGCGGCCTCCCCATGCAGCCATATCGATGGTTCTATTCCTTCTGCTTTAAAGCCAGCCTTCAAAGCTTCCTCGACCAAAATACCGGTGCCAGCCCCAACATCCAATAAGCTTTCGCCTGGTGCAAATGTTTCCAAGTGTCCCAAAAGTGCTGCGGCTTGTAGCGCCCGTTCCTTCCGTCCTTGTTCGTATCGTGGGTCTTCAAGGCTCACATAAAAATCCAACACCTCGCCCAAATCGCTACATTGGAGGAAGCCGCATTCCGGGCATTGATCAATGGCACCGGTCAGTCCGTAGTTTGCGTCAGTGATGGCGAAGTGTTCGCTGTTTAACTCCTCCTTCAGATTTGAGGACCATTTTAAGAAAGTATCGGCGTTACAGATACGGCATTTCTGAGAAGCATCCATAAACAAAGTTACCAGCGTAATAGTTTACTCTTACAACCGTTTATACCTTCTTGTATCATTAAACCAAATAGTAGCGGTAAGAAGACCAAACCGGGAAAAATATACCGTAGGCCGATGTGGAATGAAGATATGTCCATCAAGGTAATAATTAAACCTCTGAAAACGATTAAGAAGCCAAGGAACAATATCCAGCGAAGGTAGTGGCGAATCTGAGCATTTGGTTTGTAAGCAACATAGCGCACCAGCAATATCAATAGGGCAATGCAGCCTAAGCCCAGGTGAAATTTTCCATGGCTTAGCCACAACCAGGCTTGGATTGCATTCTGAGCAGCATAAAGGTTTCCTCCCCAATTCATTTCATCGACCGTTATTCGCAGCAATGTTCCTTCGCTATCCCTTTCCTGTTGTTGTCCCAGCGTTAACAGCCGTTTTGCTTGCAATGGAACTAAGCTGCCATCCTTTGTTTCGAAAACTATTTTCACATCCCAATCAGGATAGTCGGCTTTTGGTAATGAGATTTCGAATCCGGAATTGAGTGGAGGATTACTGTCTTTGTAAGCAGCCGCCACGTCGGGTCGGGGATAGATATCTGTCGTCGAATCCAAAACGATTAGATTATGATCCAAGACTTCTATACTGCTGATTTCTTTACCTTCGATAAAGACCCAACCCCGCACTCTCGGGACTTTACGATAGGCTAAATAATGTCGCCGGTTGGTAACTTCATCGTAGAGATCGAGCGTGCTAAAGACATTATGGCGCGGATAATAGATTCGGATATCATTATCCTTAAGCGGCTGATAGGCAAATCCGATTATTTTTGATAGACCGGCTGGAAACCGCGTTAACCAATCAGTTATCTCGGGATCAAGGTAACTGGAAAGCACGAAGCGCTTCTTGAGCTTTCCTTCTTTGAACGCTTTCTTCAGTTCCTTGTCGATATTGTTGTAAAAGGCATGAGCCGTTAGGGCGTCCTTGTGCATGCCTTCTTCAATGGCCGATTCTCTCAATGCAAAGTAGAAGGCACTGCCGGCGATTTCCTCAGGATTTTTGGTTTGACCCAAAGTCGCCTCAGCCCAGCGCGGCCCCACCCTATTTGAAAGCGCCTCTCTTATGGATGCTAGCGTCGGGCTTACTTCGTACGCTTTTTCCAATGATTCTTTTTCGACGGTTGCCCATGGTTTGGAGTTGTCGGGCTTGATTTCCATCAACCGCTTGTAAGCCGTTTTAAAAGAGTTCCCGGCAAACTCGTGCGGGATGAAAAGACCATGGACCGCATAGTTGGCCGACCGGATCGATATATTGAGAACCAGAACGGGTCCAAACAGTCCAAGAAAAACCCATGCCAGTTGTTTTACCACTTTTGATCGCTTCGGCAGCTCTTGTTTAAGTATCCAGAAAATGAAAACGAAGCTCAACAGGATCATCGCGATGGTCATGGCCTCTTCCCTTGTGTACCACAACAACGCGGATGTAATGCCGGCGGGTAGTAAATGATCCCAGCGGATCGTCATAAGTTTGCGATTGGCCAATGGCACTAACTGAGCAACCAATATCAAAAGCAGCGACACGTAAAAACATTCCCGCAGTGTTCGATTGGCCAACAATAACCATCCTGGATGATGAATGATCACGATGAAACAGATGCCTGCTATGGTAGCATTAAGGCCGTTTTTTTGAAATCGGTTGATTAGAAAATAAGTGGCCCAACAAAGCAGTAACTCCTGAAAAATCCGCAATGGAATTCCAATGAAGTCGACGACTGCCATAACGAGTGGCCAGATTGGCGGTCTTAGGAATGACCAGCCGTTGTATTCGGTCCACCAGTACCAGGATTTGGCGAGTGTTACATAATTCAGATCATCAGCCGGCCGGTAAAACGGTTCAATTTCTTCACCAAGCACGAGCCAGTATTTAAAGATAAACCCAAGCGTCGCTATTAAATAGAAGCTGCGTCGCGTCGTTAGGAACTGCCAGGGAGAATTTTGAAACATACAGAGCTAGGATACCAAAAAAGCGATGCAGACATAATTCTCTCCTTTTTCCAATACTTTCCAAATAGGCTTGCTCACTCTATCTTCTCGGAAGAGAAATCGGTCTTCCCATGTTTTCTTTAACTGATAAATCCCTTGATGTAGTCCAACTTGGGCAACGCTTGGAAAATCCGGCCGGTGGCGCGTTGGTCACTTTTGAGGGTCGAGTCAGAAATCACAACGAAGGGCTTTCGGTAAAGGGGTTGGATTATCAGGCCTATGTGCCTCTCGCAGAGGCCGAAGGAGAAAAAATCCTCAAGGAAGCACAAGCGAAGTTTGACCTTCTTGAGTGTCAGTGTGTTCACCGTGTTGGTTCTTTGAGCATCGGAGAAATTGCTGTTTGGGTCGGGGTTATTTCAGCTCATCGTGGAGATGCTTTCGATGCTGCTCGTTACATCATTGATGAAGCTAAAAGGAGGGTCCCCATTTGGAAGCGTGAAAATCTTGATTCGGGCAGAAGCTATTGGGTTGCTTGCCATGACGAGGATGCATCTGGTCAGACCTGATTGGCATATTTGAGGCGGAATCGTTGGTGTTATCTGTTTTTACGGCAACAAGCGGGCTTCGTTCTTGCTTTGTGAATTTCGCTTTGTTTGGGTCCTGCCTCAATTTTAAACAGGAGTTAGAATATGTCTGAAGAATTATCTGATATAGGTCTCATCGGGCTGGCTGTAATGGGCCAGAACCTGGCACTTAACATCGCCGACCATGGCTTTAAAATCACGGTATACAACCGCACGACTTCCAAAATGGACGAATTTGTTGCTGCGAATCCGGACACCCCAGGTGGATTGGTTGGCGAAGAAACCTTGGAAGGATTTGTGAAGTCCCTCAAGGGTCCTCGGAAAATTGTTATTATGGTTCAGGCCGGTGGTCCAACCGATGCGGTCATTGACGGATTGATTCCGCTGCTAGACGAAGGAGACATTATCATCGACGGTGGTAATGCCAAGTGGACGGATACCATACGTCGCGAAAAAGAGCTCAGTGAAAAAGGTCTTCGCTTCGTCGGATCTGGAGTTTCCGGTGGAGAAGAGGGTGCTCGTTTTGGTCCTTCGATGATGCCTGGAGGAGATCCTGAATCCTGGAAACACCTGAAACCAATCTGGCAGGCGATCGCCGCTAAGGTGGATCCTGAAACCGGCAAACCACTGGAAGGTGCCACACCAGGTAAACCAATTGAAGGGGGATTTCCATGTTCAGCATACATTGGTCCCAATGGTGCCGGCCACTATGTGAAAATGGTCCACAATGGCATTGAGTATGGAGACATGCAGATGATTTGTGAGGCTTACTTCCTCATGAAAAACTTACTCGGCATGGAAGCATCCGAGATTGGAAAAGTCTTTGCTGAATGGAATGAAGGGTTGCTCGATTCTTTCCTTATCGAAATCACCGCTGACATCCTGCAAGAGAATGACCCGGTAACAGGTCAAGCGTTTGTGGACATCGTTCTCGATACTGCCGGACAAAAAGGGACTGGCAAATGGACGTCAGTGAACGCACTCGACATGGGCGTTCCAGCTCCAACGGTAGCCGAAGCCGTATTTGCCCGTTGTTTGAGCGCGGTTAAAGAAGAGCGCGTAGCTGCATCTGCAATCCTCACTGGCCCAGAGCCATCGTTTGAGGGTGATAAAGCTGAGTTTATTAAAGCGATCCACGACGCACTGTACTGCTCGAAAATCTGTTCATACGCCCAGGGCTTTCAATTGATGCGTGAAGCACAAAAGGAATACAACTGGTCACTAAACTTTGGAGAAATCGCTCAAATCTGGCGTGGTGGTTGTATTATTCGTGCCCGCTTCCTGCAGAAGATTACAGAGGCTTATGCCCACGATGCTGAGCTGGCGAACCTTCTTCTCGATCCCTATTTCCTTGGCGAGATAAATACCTCCCAGTCCAACTGGCGTAAGGTTGTAGCTGCAGCGAGCTTGAATGGTATTCCAATACCGACTTTCGCTTCTGCCCTTTCATACTACGATGGTTATCGTCAGGCACGTCTACCGGCAAATTTGCTTCAGGCTCAGCGTGATTTCTTCGGCGCTCATACCTACGAGCGGACCGATGAACCACGTGGCAAATTCTACCACCTCGACTGGCCGAAGAAACCACGTCCGCAATATTCTGTTTAAGCCTCGAAGCCTCGCGTTTTAATCCGTGGAGTTATCGGGCTTGGGTAATTTACAGAAATTGCCATAGTCTTTTATAGCAGATCCAGGTTGGGCGGTGTGCTGGTTATTCGAGTAAAACCGAATTGCCTTTTAGCCCCCAAAAAACGGTGAAACTGAATGTATGGGTTTGAACGGTTACGGAAATCCTGTGCCCATTTGGAGTATTGGAAGGGCCTCACCAGATGGGGATTCTAATCCTGCCACCCTGATGGCATATTCTTGTGCAACTCAATGGCCTCAAAGGTAGAATTTTCTCTAGTGCCGAAATTTTTTGCCCATTCGGCCATTTTTTTGATCCCGCATTCCATGCTTATTTCCTGACGATCGCCGAAAAAGGATTTGATTTTTTCGTGACTGCAATAGGCGTGTTTAACTTCGTTCCGCGGCTCCGCTCTTTTTATTTCAACTTTCTTTCCCATGGCATTCATTACCATGGTCGCTAGCTCATTTAAGGAGATAAAGTCTTCGGATCCGATATTAAAAATCTCATTATACACGTCTTTCTTTTGGACAGATTCTGCAATGAATGGGGCGATATTTCCGACATAACTGAAAGCTCTCGTTTGTAGGCCATCTCCAAAGATTGTAATAGGCTCATTCTTCATGATCTGGTTCATGAAAATACCTATGACGTTGCGGTATTTATCGCCAATATGCTGGAATTCACCGTAGACGTTGTGAGGTCTAAAAATGATATAATTCAATCCGAACATTTCCTGGCTAACCTTCAATTCCAGCTCTACAGCGTACTTGGCAATCCCGTACGGATCTTCGGGTTGAGGCGTAAGATCTTCTGTCATAGGCAGTCGATTCGTGCCGTACACCGCGATGGATGAACTAAAAGCGAAACACTTTATATCGTGCTTAATCGATTCATTGATCAGGTTGACCGAACCAATAAGATTATTGTTGTAGTTGAAGCGCTTTATAAAGTGGCTCAGCCCCTCCGCTGCATAAGCCGCCAAGTGGACGACGTAATCAAATTGGTTTTCCTGGAACAGCTCTTCAAGAAGCTGAACATCCAAGATACTACCTTTCACGAAGGTTGCTCCTTTTGGTACGTTTTCTACGAATCCTCCGCTTAAATCATCCAGGATAACAACCGAAAATCCTGTATTCAACAAATACCGTGAAACATGCGAGCCAATGAAACCAGCTCCGCCGGTAACTAGTACCTTTTCCGTTTTTATAGGCATGAGTTGTTCCTAATGTGCCTCATAAACCTTTTGGCGTTGAATCCGTGCCTTGTGCAGCAAAAATTTGGATACAGTTTTTAAAATGCATAGCCCATAAATAATGCCTTTGCCAAATGACATCTGCGAGTTCTCATCGAGATATCTTGTTGGATGGGCTATCTCTCCAATTTTGCTATTCCTGATTGCCCCCTGGATCATTATGTCAGTATCAAAATCAAATTTATTTGAGAGGAGGTCTAGCGGAATCTGTTTCAAAAACTCAACTGAGTATGCCCTGTAACCGTTATGATAGTCTGAAATATGAGTGCCGAAAACATTGTTTTCCAGCCATGTGAGAAATCTGTTTGGAATAAACTTCCACATCGGCATTCCTGCCGAAAGCACGTCTCCCAGTATCATGCGTGAACCTGTGACTAATTCGTATCCCTCCTGCGAGATTTTTTTAGCGAATTGGTCGGCAATGGTTGGATCATATTGATTATCACCATGGACCATAACAACTCCTTCGGCACCTAGCTCGATTGCTTTTTTATAGCCGGTTTTTTGGGCACCCCCATATCCAGTATTTTCAAGGTGTGTAATAACAATTACTCCCAATTGTCGCGCAACGGATGCCGTATCATCCGTACTTGCATCATCTACTACGATTATTTCTCTGAAACTATCAGCCGGTATTTCTTCAATCGTTTTTTTTAGGATGGGCGCTACGTTAAAGGCCGGAACGATTGCAATGATATAAGGTTTTTCCACTTTGGCTATCTGGTGTGTCCTATTGAGAATTTAGCTTCGGCTGTGAGAAAATCTGGGCAACAAGACCATGCATAGAACTTGAAATACTTTTTTTGAAGCCTTGCATAAATAAGTGCCTATTTAGGCGGCCGAATGCCTGATTTTATTAGAAGGCTTCCGCGGTTAAGACAGTTTCGATTGGGCGATTGTCTATGCAGTCTACAGCTACGACTCAATTAATTGTTCTTCCTTTTTTATAGCAGAAAATACGCTTTGATAGGGTATACTTCCTAAAGTTGAACCCTTTTGGATAAGGTGAGAAAACTTGAATCATAGGTTTAAGAAATGACTGTTGCGGAGCGGGCTCATGTTCCCGGCTCTAGATGAGCGCTTTATAAACCAGATATGATCCCCGGAAGTCAATTACTCACAGTTAAATCAATGCCTTCGGCTCTCTGGCGATTTAAACTTCAAAACATCGGCCCTTCGAAGTCTAGGATTTCTTGTGAGCACCTTCTTTTATCTAACGGCTCCAAGAATTTTAGTATCGAGCGTAACAGGTCTTCTTTTCAAAACTACGGAAACTATTTAGCCAGTTCCTTAACAAATTCGCAAGAATCGGGTGGATTCCGTGTTATTCGATTTGTTATCTTTTAACCGTCATGCATTACGACCAGATCGAAGCTATTATCCAGCACTTGGGAGATCATTTTCAGGACCAACCTGGTTTGGACGAATTGGCCCGGCGGGTCGGGATGAGTCCCGAGCACTTTCAACGAGTGTTTAAAAAATGGGTGGGGATATCTCCTAAACAATTTCTGAAGTATCTTACTCTCGAATATGCCAAATCACGTCTGGATGATAATCAATCTGTCCTGGATTCGGCGTTGGATAGTGGCTTGTCTGGGCCAGGGCGCTTGCATGATTTGTTTGTCAGCATGGAATCGATTACGCCCGGTGAGTATAAAACTGGCGGAGAAGGTTTAACCATTGAATTTGGCATGTACCCCACTCGGTTCGGAATCGTGGTTCTCGCGATTTGTGATCGTGGTCTTTGCGGATCTTTCTTTTTGCCTGAGCCGAGCGAGCTGTTGGCAAGAGAAGCGATCGAAGAGTATTGGCCTCTAGCGCGTGCCGAGAGAAACGATGCGAGGGCTGCGCCATTTGCCAGGCAATTGTTCAAAGATTCTTCAACCGGCGAGAAGAAACTTCCACTCTTTGTGAGAGGCACCACGTTTCAGGTTCAGGTGTGGAAAGCGTTGTTGGAAATTCCTTCCGGTTCCCTTTGCACCTATTCGGATTTGGCTGAAGCCATCGGTCGACCAACTGCCACCCGAGCGGTAGCCAGTGCCGTTGGGGACAACCCCATTTCCTGGTTGATTCCCTGCCATCGAGTGATTCGTAAAGGCGGTAATTTGGGCGGTTATCGTTGGGGATTACCTCGTAAGAAAGTGATGCTTGCCTGGGAAGCGAGTCTCCGAGTCTCCTAAATATAGTCTTTCTGGCTAAGCCAAACAGCAAAGAACGGATTAGCGACCTGGTAGGTCTTTTGATACTTGTAGACAATGCGTCTTTCCAAAAGGCGGTTCACAGCCTTGGTGATCGAACTGGATTGGGCGACTCCGCTGGTTTCCTTGAACAACTTGGAGTGAATGGATTGCCCGCCTGTTTTTACCAGGCTGACTAGACAACGTCGTTGAACGTCTGTGAGTTCGGACACAGTATCTTCGTAGCTGATTCGTTCCAGGGTAAAGATCCGCTCCAGTGCTTTGGTAATGGTGTTCTTGTCAACGACCTCTCCGGGTTCGCTCGCTTCCCACAAGGCCCAACAGAGTTGTTGCACGTCGCCAGTAATCTGAATCCCCAGATCCGCGATGTCTTGAAACAGGTTCGGGTCGGTTGTTCGGTTGCCGCTTTCGAAGTGTTTTCGGAGAAAGGATTCAAACTCCTCCAGGTTAAGTGGTTCCAGCTCCAAGGTGATGGCGCTTTTAAAGAACGCGCTGTCGGGATCGTTGAAAATGGTGCGCATCTTACTCCGGATACTTCCAGAAAAAACATAAGGTAGATCTCCGTGGTGTTGGATCTTTCCGCGCATCAGTGCCAGGGCCTTTTGCGGTTCCTCCACTCGCAAGACATCCTGGAATTCGTCAAACACCACGACTAACGGATCGCGTTTGTGCCCTTCCAGCAGCCGATCTAGAACATCTTCCAGGGTTTGCATGGATTGGGACCGATCCACAGAGAGTCCCACGGAGGGCGTTCCGGTAAGTGGGTCGAAGCTCACGGAGGGCCTTTGTTTGGCGAAGAGTTGGATGGCTCGTTGAAAAAATCCTTCCGCATGCCCCAGTTTTATATACGCCCGTCCTATTCGCTCACCGATCTCTGCAACGGTATTCACCGCCAAGAGGTCTACATATAATAAGTGTGTTCCTGGCAGCGCGTTGGCTGTTCTGAGAATGATCGAGGTTTTACCGACCCGCCGCTGGCCGATCACAGCTATATTGTGCCCACTGCGAATGGATTGGGTTAGCAAGGCTTCCTGTTCCGGTCTGGGACAATAGTCCTCACCGTTTACAACTCTTCCGAATGTGAATGGATTTTTCATTGTTACGCCAGTTAGCGTAACGCCGAGTAGCGTTCTAGCAAGCTAAAAACTACGCCATGTAGCGTAACGCTGGTTGGGGTATTTTTATTAAAAACACTCGTTTAGCTAGGAAACAAGGTTGGTGCAGGTCCCGGTTGTTTCGAATTCGGTTATATTCGACAGGGTCGTATCTGCGATATTTCGAAGTGCGGTATCGGTAAAAAAGGCTTGGTGACCGGTTATGAAAACATTCGGAAATGTGGTCAGACGCATGAAAAGGTCATCCTGGACAATTTCGGAGGAAAGATCTTCGAAAAACAGGTTGTCCTCCTCTTCATAAACATCGATGCCGAAGTAGCCGAGTTTGCCAGACTTGAGCGCGCGAAATGCGGCGGCTGTATCAATTAAGGCTCCGCGGCTCGTGTTGATGATGGTTACTCCCTGTTTCATTTTCGAAAGCGTTTCATCGTTGATCAGGTGTTTGGTGGCTGGAAGCAATGGGCAGTGAAGCGAAATAATATCGCAGGTCGACCACAGAGAATCGGGGTCTTCATATTGGATACCCCAGCTGATCAACTCATCACTCTTATACGTGTCGAAAGCGTAGACCTTGCACCCGAAGCCGAGAAATAGTTTGGCAACAAGGGATCCGATCTTTCCGGTGCCGATTACGCCGACGGTTTTTCCGAATACTTCATGCCCCACCATACCTTCGAGGGAGAAGTTTCCTTCCCTAACCCGGTTGTGCGAGCGATGGGTTGTCCGATAGAGTGCCATAAGAATCGCAATGACGTGCTCTGAAACCGCATGGGGCGAATAAGCAGGGACTCGAACCAGTGTAATTCCAAATTCGCGGGCTGCTTCAAGATCCACATTATTGTAGCCAGCGCAACGCATGGCGACGAGTCGGGTTTCCCCTCGAGCCAACAGAGCGAGGGTATTGCGGTTCAGTTTATCATTCACGAACGCGCAGACGCATTCGCAATCGGTGGCCAGTTGAGCTGTTTCCTCTCGCAAGAGATTTTCGTAGTAAACAAGCTCGTGGCCTGTGGACGCATTGGCTTGGTCGAAGTACTTCTGATCATACTTGCGGGTGCTGAAAACGGCGACCTTCATAGTAGCAATCAGAGGTTTCACTTGAATCCTTTCAAGCGAATAGCAGAAGTATTAGGAAGATTTAGCAACCTCGGCAAAAGAACTTGGTTTTCGGCGGCTGTCGCGCTAGCTTCCGCCTCATAATCTCAAGCAATTTATTATGGTAAACAACACGATTCCCAAACTCTTAAGTGCTTGGCTCTTTTTGGCCGGAGCAAACGCCACTATCGCGAGCGCAGACTGGACAGAGATTGCCGAAGCCGACCTCAAACTCATGGGAAACTATGTAGGCGAATGGTATGAGGCTCCGGACAAGTCTTATCAGCAAATTAATCCGACGCTTTCAGCACAGGTTATCAACGTCGATATCGGAGTCTACGATGTGAAGTTCGTCCAGAATCTCGACCGACGGGCAGATCCCTACTACCAAGCCACGGGTGCGCTCTTGTTTGAAGAGGTCATCAGCTTCGGAAAAGACGGGTGGGTTTTTGAGGTCGATGAAAGAGGCCTTCACGGCCATGGCACTGTTTATGGAATGGTGGCCAAGTTTCTGTTGAAACGCGTTGAACTGGAATCTCCGACCTTGGGGCAAAGGGCGCCGGAGGGAGCAAAAGTGCTCTTTGATGGATCCAACTTCGATGCTTGGGTTCACCCCGATGGCCGCCCCATGACCTGGACTTTAACCGAAGAGGGTTACATGGAAATAAATCCCAGCGCGGCACACAAAAACGCCAAGCCGCCTGTCGGTGGTGCCATCATGACCAAGGACACCTTCAAGGACGTGCGATACCACATGGAGTTTCGCTATCCCGTCGAACCCGGAAAATCCGGTCAGGGACGTGGCAATAGCGGCTTATTCTTTCAGGGCAGTGATACGGGCATAGCTTTCGAGGTTCAGATTCTAAACAGCTATGGCCTTGGTGGTTACTGGAATGAATGCGGCGGATTGTATCGCTTGGTAGCACCCAAAGTAAATGCCGCACGCCCTCCCCTCCAGTGGCAAACCTACGATGTGGAATATAAGGCAGCGCGTTATAAGGATGGTGAGTTGGTGAAACGTCCTCACATTACCGTGCGGCACAACGGGGTTCTCATTCACAACGACCAGGAGCTTTTCCACGCGACTCAGCACTTGGAAGCCAACAGAACGAATTTACCACCTCAAGAGCCTGGACCCATTATGCTGCAGGATCACAGCAATCGCATCCAGTTCCGCAATATCTGGATCGAAGAGCTGTAAAGGCCTTCATTATTAGGATAAGAGTTCGTATCGAGCCTGTAAGCAAGCTTGCTCGCGACCGTGTATTTTGCCTGTCGCCAAACATGGCTCAAATTTGCTCGATACCGACACCATTAGTTTCCTCTACCAAGGATTTACGAATCGGGAGCGAGCTCACCAAGACTTGACGATTTAACTTACAGCTCCGGCTGAAAGCGACCTTGAGGCAATCCTGAACCACGCGCGCGACCGTCAGGTTCGGTCCAGCTTCGGATATACCAGGACATGATCCGACAGGCCTATCATTCACTTGCGGACGACCCGCTCATCCAGACGAGTAATCCTCGCGTTGGTTTGGCCGGATTTAAGTTTCGTCAAAAAGCGCCTCCAGATCTCTTGCTCCATGTAGCACACGGACGATCTCAGGTTTCCCCGTGTTTAAGACTCTGTAGAAAATAAGGTAATGGCCGAATGGAAGGCTGCGTATTCCTTCAGCCAATTCATTCCTTGCACGACCGATAAGCGGAGCTTGATCAAGTTTTTGGCAATGATCACGAAGGGAGGCTATGAATCGGCGTGCGACATCCACATTGTCTTCCGCGATATAATCTCGGATCTGTCGCAGGTCTTCGAGAGCAATAGGCCTGAAGGAAACGGCCATTTCTAAGTCAGTCCACTTTCCAGATTTTCAAATACTTTCTCCGCAGGGATTGACGGCCGGGGATCATTCAAAGATTCACCAATGGCTCGTTTCAATACGTCAAGGCGAGTTTGTTTTACGTCATTTTGGGTCTCCCAAACCCGCAGTGCTTCGCGAATTACTTCGCTGTTGGAGGAATAAGTTCCTGTCTTCACTTTGTCCCGAACCAGCTTCGCATAATGAGAGGGGATGGTAATACTGAGTTTTTCTGTAGATGGCATTTTTTCCTATTTCGCTCAGTAAGTAGCATAAAGTAGGATTTTATGCCACATTAATGATCGTGGCTGCGCTAGATCGCTCATTCATGGGAGAGCTAACAAGGTCAGGAGTCAGTTATCTATATTCTTACTATCACCCCTTGACGTAAACCTTCAGCCTCAAACCGGGTTGCATTCTAGTACAACGTTTGAGGAACTTGACAATTGATCATTGACCCTGCCGGCTCCGACCCTGCCGGCTCCACCCTTTGCCTTTCAACCTCCTGTGATAAGTGTCACTTGACACGTGACGCCGAATGCTGTGTAATCATCTAAAAATGATAATGAGTTTCAAGCATCGCGGCTTAAAGCAGTTCTACGAACAGGGAACTACGCGCGGGCTAAATGCTGATTATGTTCCAAAAATTGGAAGAATTCTTTTGATCCTCGATGCTTCTGAAGAGGTTAACGCCCTTAACTTGCCAGGGTTTAGGCTACACTCCTTGAAAGGTAATTTAAAAGGCTTTTGGTCAATAAGTGTTTCAGGAAATTGGCGAATCATTTTTCGCTTTGAAGATGGCGACGCTTACGACGTCGAATTGATAGATTATCATTAGAGAAGACTATGAAAGGAAGATAAAGATATGAATATGTATAATCCACCACATCCCGGCTCACTCGTTAAGCACGAGTGTCTTGAAGCGTTGGGACTGAACGTTACAGACGGGGCCAGTGTTCTTGGTGTGTCTCGTCAGGCACTGAGCAATATCGTTAACGAAAAAGCGGGGATATCGCCTGAAATGGCAATCCGTCTTGAAAAGGCTTTTGGCGGCACAGCCGAGACTTGGCTACGCATGCAAATGAATTTCGATATTTGGCATGCGAAGCAGCGTGCTGACGATATTCACGTAGAACGCTACGAGGTGGTCTGACGATGTTTTTGAACCCGTCAAACGGAAGCAATGACCCATCATGGTTGGACTGACAGAGATGGATCAGGTCGATATCGAATAAATCCGCCTCTAAACTGGGTGCCAGTGCATAATTAGCCACTGGGGTTTGATTCTCGGTAGGCCCTTTCGAGCACTTCCTTGGTTAGTTATTTTCTATCAGTATGCAGAATAACCATAATTATTGGGGAGAACTATCAGGGGAGAACTATCAGGGTCAGGGGAGAACTATCAGGGTCAGGAGTCAGTTATCAATATTCTTACTATCACCCCTTGACGTAAACCTTCAGCCTCAAACCGGGTTGCATTCTAGTCCAACGTTTGAGGAACTTGACAATTGACTATTGACCCTGTCGGCTTACTCTCGAAGGTCTGCGAGAGCAATAGGCCTGAAGGAAACAGCCATTTCTAAGTCAGTCCACTCTCCAGATCTTCAAATACTTTCTTTGCAGAAATCGAAGGACGAGGATCGTTCAAAGATTCGCCTATGGCTTGTTTCAAAACGTCAAGTCGAGTTTGTTTTACTTCATTTTGGCTTTCCCAAACCCGCAATGCTTCACGAATAACTTCGCTGTTGGAGGTATAAGTCCCCGAACTCACTTTGTCCCGAATCAGCTTCGCATAGTGAGAGGGGATTGTGATACTGAGTTTTTCTGTAGATGGCATTTTTTCGTATTTTGCGCAATGTGTAGCATAAAGTAGGATTTAATGCTACTTTATTGTCTACTAGTGACCGAGATCGAAGTTTTCTTTTGACGTTAAAAATCATCATTATTTAGTTGCAAAAGAAAATATTTTAGTTTGTCTCGATTGCATGAGTTCAGAGGTTTTATCCATGCCCATGTTTGATTTCAGTGTTCTCCGGGAGATCCGGAAGCGCTCGGGTATGACTTTGAATGACTTGTCAGAGAAGAGCGGCGTCTCCTTGGGAGTTATCTCCAAACTGGAGCGCAATCAGACTCAGGCTGAGGTGAGCACGCTTTATAAAATTGGCCGCGTGTTTGGCATGCGTGCCACCGATATTCTGACCTTGGCCGAGGCACCACTCTCCAATAAGAAACAGGCGCAGTCTTATAATTCTGACGGATTCCAGTTTCAGGCAGTCCAATATGGCAATGCCAAGTGTATTTTGGGCAATGCCAAGTCTGGTGCAAAGATTTCAAAACCCGAAGTGCATCACGACGATCACGAAATCTGTTGGGTGCTAAAAGGATCGATTAGTCTGACCCTACCCCAGGAAGCGCATGTGCTTTCCGAGGGTGAGAGTATCCAGTTTGATGCGATTCAGGAACACGCTTACGAGGCGTTGGCCGATAGTCAGATTATGATCGTGCATCTGCTGAAGGATAAGCGCTTCTAAAATGAACGATTCACCAGATTGAAAGAAATGATATTAAGTATAAAACAAACGGTTCCAGTCATATGTGAAGCCGGTCCATTTCGGTATGCGAATTTCTTTCAATCTTCTCGCTCACATCAAAACTGTAGGAGGGGCTTTACGCCCCGATCATTCGATACGGCTACAAAGCAATCGGGGCATAAAGCCCCTCCTACAGGTCAAATAGCTCTTCTTTAATACTATGAAAATTAACACCACACTTTCACCCTCTGATCTTAGCCCTGCCCTTTCCCGATTCTGGGAATTATCCGGTCAAAAAATTGCCTCCATTGAAACTGAATACGACTTCGGTTCTGGTGCACCTGTATTTACCAGAGATGGAAAATATACCGCGATGGGTTGGACCGAATGGACCGAAGGATTTGTCTATGGGTCATCCTTTCTTCAATATGATGCCACGGGCGATGAGACATTCCTGGAACTTGGCAAGAAGCACACGGTCGGCCGTATGGCCAGTCATGTGAGTCACGTAGGTGTTCACGATCACGGTTTCAACAACTTGAGCTGTTATGGGAATTGGTTGCGATTGATTCGCGAAGGCAAAATTGAAGGCACTCAGGGAGATATCGATTTCTGTGAACTCGCTTTGAAGGTGAGTGGTGCGGTGCAAGCTTCTCGCTGGTCGAAAACCCATGAAGGTGGTGGATACGTTTACTCGTTCAACGGCCCGCATAGTTTATTTGTAGATACCATTCGCAGCTGTCGGATTCTTATGGTGGCTCACTCGCTCGGTCATGTTTTGATGGGAGAAAATGATTCGCCGATCAGCTTGTTGGAGCGCGCGGTTCAACACATTAGCTCAACGGCCAAGTACAATATCTTTTATGGCGAAGGACGCGATAGCTACGACGAGTGGGGTCGCACTGCACACGAAGCGGTTTTCAATACCAATGACGGCCGCTTCCGTTGTCCCAATGCCCAACAAGGCTTCAGTGGATTCACCACTTGGACGCGCGGATTGAGTTGGGCCATGGTTGGCTTCGCTGAAGAGCTTGAGTATATCGATACGCTGGATGATGCCGCATTTGCTGAGCTCGGTGGAAAAGAAGCTTTCAAAGCAATCTGTCTGAAAGGTGCAAAAGCCACCTGCGACTGGTTTATCGCGAACACCGCTACGGATGGAATTCCTTACTGGGATGGAGGCGCACCCAATCTCCATCGACTCGGTGATTACAAAAATGAAGTCTCGAATCCTTATAATGATTGGGAGCCCATCGATAGCACCGCCGCGGCTATCGGGGTTCAAGGACTCTTTCGTCTAGGCCGTTACCTTGGCAGGGATACCGAAGATGGTAAACACTACTGGCAGGCTGGCCTGACTTCCATGCAATCGCTGCTATCCTCACCTTATTTGAGCGAGGATGAAAACCATCAGGGATTATTACTTCACTCCATTTACCACCAGCCAAACGGTTGGGACAACGTACCGGAAGGACAGAAAATCGCCTGTGGAGAATCCAGTATGTGGGGCGATTACCATATTCGTGAAGCGGCTCTACATCTTCAGCGCATCATCAACAACGAACCTTACTACACCTTTTTCGGATGTCTGTAAGCCTCGATAATCTTTGTGTTCACACCATCACGACCAAGTCATGGAACTTGGAAACCGCGGCTAGTAAATATGCAGCGGCTGGTGTAAAGGGAATGTCCATCTGGCGTGATGCAGCCCAAGCTTACAGTGGCGGCATGACCGCAGCCGGACAAATGGTTCGTGATGAAGGTCTCGATATCGTTTCCTACGTTCGCGGAGGATTCTTCACCGGGTTTGATGCGACAGATCGGCAGAAAGCGATTGATGAGAATAAACAGATCATCGACGAAGCGGCTGAGCTTGGTGCTCCGTTAATCGTTTTGGTTGTAGGTGCCACTCCCGGACAATCTTTATTTGATTCGCGTCAGCAAATCACAGATGGAATCGCCGCGGTACTTCCTCATGCTGAAGCAGCAGGAGTAAAACTTGGAATTGAGCCGCTCCACCCCATGTATGCTGACAGCCGAAGCGCGGTTAACACTATGGCTCAGTCCAATGCCATTTGCGACACGCTCGACCATCCCTTTCTCGGAATAGCGTTGGATGTTTTCCATGTTTGGTGGGATGACCAACTGGAGGCCCAAACCAAGATCGCCGGCGAAAAGAACCGCTTGTTTGCTTTCCACATTTGCGATTGGAAGGACCAGCCGGAAGACATGCTCAACGACCGCGGATTGATGGGTGAAGGCGTTATTGATATTCCACAGATTCGAACATGGGTAAATGCGTCAGGATTTTCCGGGTACGAAGAAGTGGAAATATTTTCCAATAAATATTGGGCCATGAATCAGGACGAATACTTGGAGCTCATTAAAAAAGCATACTTAGAAACAGTTTAATCAAAGGAATCAAAGCTATGAAAACACACACAGTCGGAATCATCATGAACGGCGTCACGGGACGCATGGGAAAGAACCAGCATTTGTTGCGTTCAATTTGCGAAATCATTAAGCAAGGTGGCGTTCATGTGAGCCCCACCGAGCGAATTATGCCCGATCCTATTTTAGTTGGTCGTAATGAAGTTAAGCTCAAGGAGTTGTCTGCTGAGTCTGGTATCGAAAAATGGACAACAGACTTGGATAGTATAATGAGCGACCCAGCCTATCCGGTTTACTTTGATGCTCAAACCACTTTGCGCCGTGCAGATGCGGTTAAGGCTGCTGCCACCGCTGGCAAGCATGTATATTGCGAAAAACCAACTGCGGTTGATACCGCTACTGCAGTTGAACTACATAATTTCTGTGTGGAAAAAGGCGTTAAGAGTGGCGTGGTTCAAGACAAGCTCTGGCTACCTGGATTGGTGAAGTTGAAGCGAGCTATCGAAAATGGATTTTTAGGTCGTATATTTGCTGTGACGGGAGAATTTGGATACTGGGTATTTGAAGGTGACACTGTTCCTGCCCAACGTCCTTCCTGGAACTACCGCAAGGAAGATGGCGGTGGCATGATTATCGATATGCTTTGCCACTGGCGCTACGTTTTGGACAACTTGTTTGGTCCTGTAAAATCTGTGAACTGTCGTGGAGCTACGCATATTCCTGAGCGCGTTGACGAATCAGGTAACACCTATAAGGCGACTGCCGATGATGCTGCCTACTCCATGTTTGAAATTGATGGTCCGGATGGAGAAGTCATCGTGAACTTCAATTCTTCCTGGGTGACCCGCGTTCGTCGGGATGATTTGCTTACGCTTCATGTGGATGGCGAAAAAGGTTCAGCTGTTGTTACTTTGCGTGACTGCTATATTCAGCACTACAGCAACACGCCTAAACCGATTTGGAATCCTGACATCGAACAACCGGTCGACTTCTATGAAGACTGGTCAAAAGTTCCTGAACAAGAAGTTTACGACAACGCTTTCAAGGTCCAGTGGGAACTCTACTTAAAGCACATCGTCCTTGATGAACCATTCCGCTGGACGCTTCTTGAGGGTGCCAAGGGTGTGCAACTCGCCGAGCTCGGTATCAAGAGTTGGGACGAGCGCAAATGGGTCAACGTTGAGGATCTGGTTTAATGAAAACGGCGATAGTTACAGGAGGTTCAAGGGGTATCGGGTTTGGAATTGCATCCAAGCTGGCTGATGAAGGCTGGAATATAGTGATCAACGGCATGCGCCCGGAAGAGGGGGTAAGCGAAGCCATGGAAGCGTTGCGTTCAAAAGGCGTTGAGGTGGCTTACGCTCAAGGTGATGTGGGTTCAGTTGAAGGTCGTTCCAATATTCTCGAGGTGGGTCGCAAACTCGCTGGAGGGTCCGTTAATCTCCTTGTCAACAATGCAGGGATCACATCACCAGGTCGAATGGACATACTCGATACGCTCGAGGAAAATTTTGATTTGGTAATGTCGACCAATTTGAAGGGGGCTTTTTTTCTTAGTCAATCGGTAGCCAATGACATGGTTAAAGCCAAAGCGTCCGATGAATCTTTCGAAGGGTGTATCGTAAACATTACATCGATTTCATCGACCGTGGTATCAACGAATCGCCCGGACTACTGCATAGCGAAAGCAGGGTTGAGCATGATGAACCAACTCTTTGCAGCGAGATTGGGAGAATACGATATTCCCGTTTATGAAATTCGGCCTGGAGTCATCAAATCCGACATGACGGCAGGAGTGACTGGCAAGTATGACAAATTGATCGAAGAAGGACTCTGCGTAACCAAACGCTGGGGCTACCCAGAAGATGTGGGCAAGGCGGTTGCTTCGTTAGCTCGTCGTGACTTCCCCTACTCGACCGGTCAGGTCATTATGGTCGATGGTGCGCTGACGATGCCGAGGTTGTAGATTATAATAAATATCTCGGCGCTTTCGGCGAAAGCGCCCTACCTGCAGGTAGGGACCGCTCGCCGAGCGGTCCGTGTGTAAAAACCTCATCCTCTTACTTTATGTGGCAAGAGCTTCCAGCTCTGCCGTTTTTTCATCGTCGAATTCGGCATGTTATTCTCATTGCATTCGTTAAGGTGTCGTCGCTAACGCTCCTCGGTAGCGGGGACGCAATAGACCTACCTTTTATGCTGAAAAAATTGTAGGAGCGGCTTTATGCCGCGATTGCGCGATTGATGTTAAAAAATTATCGGGGGATAAACCCCCTCCTACAGCTCCATTATCTCGATATTTCTAAACTCAGCCCCGTGGCTTTCGGCCTGAATAGAGATGGTTCCTTTTTCCAGGATCGTTCCATCATTCAGTTGAGGTTCGATATAGCGCAAAACCTCGTTGCCGTTGATGTAGTGGACGATTTCACCGGGCCCATTGACGTGAACCTCGATTTGCACCCATTCATCCCAGGGATACGTTTTTGAGGTGGAACTTGTGCAATGTTGTTCGCGGAGTTTTCCTTCGAATACTACGTGTGTTCCCGGGGTGCATAGATTTCCAGTGGTGCGTGTCGCTGGTGGATCGCCGCCGAGGATTTGCATTTCAATGCTATCTGGAAACTCCTGGTCTTTGGTCATGGATTCGGGGGTCTGACCATGCGCCATAATACCACTGTTACGAAGCGCCCAGCCAGGGCCACCGGCCAGCTGTTCTCCATAAAACCTGTATTCCATGCGGAAGCGGTAGTTGGAAAAAGTGCCGTTGTAGAAAATGTGTCCGAACTGTTTGTTGAATTTATCGAAAGCTTCGTAGCTGGTTTTGAGCAAACCGTTTTCAACGCGGAAAATGTTGCCAGGATTTTCTCCGAGATCGTAACCGGTGACTTTGATGGTCCAATCGTTCAAATCCTTTCCATTGAAAAGAGTTTTCCACGTTTTGCCCTCTGTATTCAACTCACGGATGCGGATATTTTTCCACGCAACGGAAAGGGTTCCAGCGGCTGCATCTTTTCGGTGCACTTGTAGGCCGATAAAACCTTCCTGGTGGTTTTCGTAAATATTGTTGTCGGTCAGATCCGAGACCTGCACTCCGTTTATCCAGGTTTGTATTCGAGGTCCATTGGCCACGATACGGTAATGATTCCAGTCATCGTTTTTGAAATGCGAGTGTTCAATGAGCTTGTCTTTGGGTGTCATCCATCCACCTGCCCGTTCGCCGTAAACATAGCCGGATTCGCCTGGAGATTTCTCAATTTCAACCTGAGGTCCGAAAATGCGCTCAATGGTTTTTCCGTCGGCCTCCTCCCAACGTGCTTTGGAGCGAATCTGAACGCCTGAGTTCATGGGATTGTTCAACTTCACATCGAATTCGAGTTCGAAGTCGGCATAGAGATCCCAGGTGCAGAGGAAGGTGTTATGTTCGGGACCGTTAAAGCCAACGATCGCGCCATCCTCAATTTTGTAGGAGGCTCCGCCACCCCGTATGGTCCAGCCATCAAAGTTCACCCCGTTGAAAAGGTCGCTCCATCCATTATCGGCTGAGGTGGAGGTTTCCACCTTGGAGCAGGAGATGGCAACAAGACAAACTAGCAGTGATATAATAAGATTCTTCATAATTAGTACAGGATAGAGATCAGTTGCCCGTGATTTCCCACCAGCCTTCTTTGGGTGACCAGTCAGGGTTGAGCACTTCAGCGTGTTCTTTTTCCAATGCGGGTTTATCAACGAGACGGGTCTTCTTTCGTTCTGCCTCAAAGAGTTGGCTGCTGAAGTTCGGGTTCTCGGTGGGAAATTTAGCATCCACCGCCACGGTCCAAGCGAGGAGTTTATCCAACATGGCTTTTTCCAAGCCGGGATAGTTTCCGGCCAAATCTACGTGCTCTCCTGGATCGGTGACCAGGTTGTAGAGTTCGATGTGTTTGTCTTCATGGTAGTAAATCAGCTTCCAGTCTCCTTCGCGAATGACAGTGGAAGGATCACCCCTTTGGTTGCTGTAGTGCGGATAATGCCAGAAAAGCGGACGGTCCTTGATGGATTTACCCAAGAGTAATGGTTTCAAACTCACACCATCCATGTGTTGTTCAGGAATAAGCGGTAGTCCGGTCAGATCCAGGAGTGTCGGAAAGAAGTCGGTACCGGTAACCGGAGTATCAACATTGGTCCCGTTGATGGGACTTCCTGCCCACTTGATGTAATAGGGTTCGCGAATGCCCCCTTCCCATTGGCGTCCTTTGCCGCCGCGATAAGGAAGATTGGAAGTCGCCTTTCCATCGCCAGCTGAAACGCCACCGTTATCTGAAGTAAAAACAACGATGGTGTTATCCATGAGACCAAGTTCATCCAGTGTATTCAAAACTTGGCCAATAGCGGTATCCATGGCTTCGACCATTCCACCGTAAACCGGATGATCCTGAACCTGGCGAACGGGCGAAGTGCGATCGATTAGGAATCGTTCAGTTGGCTTTGGCTGTGCGGATGCTTTGTCCCTGTACTTCTTCCAAAGTGCTTCGGTTGTTTGGAGAGGTCCGTGCACCATATAAAAAGACAAGTAAGCCAGAAAGGGTTCGTCCTTGTGTTGGCGGATAAACTTTTCGGTTTCATCAGCGAGGCGGAAGGGCAAGTACTCTCCTTTAGGTCCGCTTTCCATACGCGGGTTGTCGTAGGGAGAGAAGTAGCCGCCCGGAGGTGATCCTTTGTGGTGACCCCCGACATTGATGTCGAAACCGTGGTCATCGGGGTGAGATCCCTCGCTCCCTAAGTGCCATTTCCCTGCAAAGAAGGTTGTGTAGCCAGCCGACTGAAAAGCCTCGGCCAGGGTGGTGTCTTTGTGGTCAAGATTGTGATTATAAATTGCAGGCAACAAAGGAGTATTTCGATTCCATTGCTCACCCATAGCCGCACCGATCCAGTCTGTTATATCCAATCGCGCTGGATACTTACCCGTCATGATGCTGGCACGTGAAGGACTGCAAACCTGACAGGTGGCATAGCCGTTGGTGAAACGGACACCTTCGTTGGCTATGCGATCGATATTTGGGCTTTCGTAAAAGGTGCTGCCCTCAACGCTTAGATCCCGCCAACCCATATCGTCGGCTAAAATGAACAACACGTTCGGGCGTTGGTTTTTCTGTGCCGACAAAAAGGATGCAATTGAAACGAAGAGTAAAACTAAGCTAAATTTTTTCATAGGGTAATACGGCAGTGAACCTGGGTTTAGAACAAGGTTCAAGTGGGATCTTGTTTGAGTATTAAAACTGTAGGAGGGGGTTTATCCCCCGATTGTATTTCAAGCTTTCGAACAATCGGGGGATAAACCCCCTCCTACAGCTCGCTGAATCGCATTGCCCACTTGCCAACTGAGGTGTGATTTCTATTTTCATTCCCCTATGCTCAAGAAAGTACTCACCCTAAGTCTGCTCGTCCTCGCCGGCTCCGCTTTATTCGCCAAAGAATCACCGCCCAATATTCTGGTTATTTTAACCGATGATCAGGGCTGGGGAGATCTGAGTGTGTATGGCAATACGAACCTCAGCACACCGAACATAGATCGGCTGTCAGCCCAGGGTGCTTCATTTGACCGTTTTTATGTGTGCCCCGTTTGTTCACCGACACGGGCGGAGTTTTTGACAGGTCGTTACCATCCTCGAAGTGGTGTGTTTAGCACCAGCGCAGGAGGTGAGCGCATGGACCTGGGTGAACAGACCATAGGTGAAGTTTTTCAAAACGGCGGGTATTCAACGGGTATGTTCGGGAAATGGCATAACGGCATGCAGCACCCTTATCATCCGAACAGCCGGGGCTTCGATGAGTTCTATGGATTTTGCTCTGGTCATTGGGGGCACTACTTCAGCCCTCCGATGGAACACAACGGGGAGATTGTGCGCGGAGAGGGTTTTATCATCGACGATCTTACGAACAAGGCGATGGCCTACATGGAGAGCCAGACCAAAGCTGGAAAGCCTTTCCTCACCTACCTTGCCTACAATACGCCCCACTCTCCCATGCAGGTCCCGGAGGAATTCTGGAAAAAGTTCGATGGCGCCGATTTGATCATGCGGAATCGGGATCCAGAAAAAGAGGACCTGCAACATACCCAAGCTGCATTGGCCATGTGTGAGAACATCGACTGGAATATCGGCCGTTTGGTTGAAAAACTCGATGCTCTCGGAATCGCTGAGAACACCATTGTTATTTATTTCACGGACAACGGCCCGAACGGTATCCGCTGGAATGGCGGCATGAAGGGTCGAAAAGGTGCCACGGACGAGGGTGGAGTCCGCTCGCCGCTTTTCGTGAAATGGCCGGCGAAAATCAAAGCAGGCAAAATGGTAAATTCCATTAGTTCGGTAACCGACCTGCTTCCCACTCTGGCGGATATGGCCGGGATAGAATATACTCCGGTCAAGCCACTCGACGGCCTTAGTTTGAAATCCACTTTGTTGGAAGATTTCAGTCCGGCTCCGGATCGCATGATTTTCTCCTATTGGAGTAAAAAGTTGAGCGTTCGAACGCAGCGCTTCCGCCTCGATAACACGGGAGAGCTTTATGACATCATAAATGATCCTGAGCAACGAACACCGGTATCTGATAAACATCCAAAAATTACCGAGACTCTGCGGGCTGCGGTTGCAGAATGGGAAGTGGATGTGCTTTCCCAATTGTATGAGCAGGAGCGTCCCTTTGTCATCTGTCACCCGGATGCGCCGATGACGCAACTCCCCGCGAGGGACGGTATTGAGCACGGGACGATCAAGCGCTCCAACAGGTTTCCCAACAGCTCTTACTTCCTTAACTGGACGGATGAAGGAGATTCCATTACTTGGGACGTGCAGGTCGCCGTGGCCGGGAAGTATGAAGTTACCCTTTACTACGCTTGTCCGGCGAAAGATGTGGGAGCCACCATTGAGTTGCGCATGGGAGACTCGGTCCTTCGCAGCAAGATCACCGAACCTCACGATCCGCCCATCATAGGGGCAGCCGAAGACAAGGTGGTTCGCCAGGAATCTTACGAAAAAGATTTTAAGCCGGTGAAGATAGGAACGATTGATCTTCCTCAAGGCGACGGAGTTATCAGCTTAACCGCGCCAGAGATTCCCGGAAGCCAGGCACTCGAATTCAGATTGCTAACTTTGCGGCCAGTCGACTCGTAGATGTTCAGCTGTTTTTATAAGTTTGCTCAACGTGCGCCAAGCTTCGAGTATTTAAACGGTTTCGAATCACTCAATATTTCATCAATCAAATTATGGATACCCCAGACAAAAAACTCTCCCGTCGTTCTTTTATCAAGTCCACCGCCATTGCTTCGGCGGCAGTGACAGGTCCGCTGATTCTGAGTTCGTGTAATAAATCCGGCTCTAATCTTCCTCGTGTTGGAAGTGGCGAGCACACTTACGAAGTATATCATGATTGGGGGACAAACACCCTTCCGAGTGGCCACAATTATGGAGGAGCCACGCATGGAGTATCAGTTGATTCTAACGGACTGATTTACATCACTCACCATGGGGGACCGGATTCAATTTTCGTTTTCGATCCAGATGGAAAGTTTGTCAAATCGCTTGGCAGCTTTCATCAGGTAACGAGTGATAAGGGTGTCGTTGGAGGCAAAGGGCATGGCATTGATATTCGCAGGGAAGGTAATCGGGAATTCGCCTATCTTTCACCCAACGACTCGTCGCTCTTTTTCACAAAAATAACTCTCGATGGAGAAGTGGTCTGGCATAAAGGACAGGAAGCGATACACGAAGCGAGCGACAAACTTGGGGAAGGAATTAGGTTTCGGCCGACCAACGCTAGTTTCCGTCCAGACGGAGGTTACTATCTGGGTGATGGATATGGAAGTTTTTGGATTTTTGAGTATGACAAAAATGATAATTTTGTGCGAGCGATAGGAGGCAAAGGAGAAGCGGATGGCCAATTTACTACTCCGCATGGTCAATGGCTTGATGACCGTGACGGAACACCCAAGCTCGTTGTGGCTGACCGGTTCAACAAACGGCTTCAATGGTTTGGAATGGACGGAAAACACCTGAGGACTCAGGACGGATTTCTTTTTCCTGCAGATATCGATGTGCAAGGCGATCTCATGCTCGTGCCCGATTTGCATGCTCGGATCACAATTTTGGATAAGAACAACAACGCAATCGCTCAACTCGGCGATGACGAAGCTTGGCGAACCCAGGTGCTAGATAAAGAATTAGAAGTTCGTACGAAACCAGACCTATGGCAGCCTGGCAAATTTGTTCATCCTCACGATGCCTGTTTCGACAGCAAGGGGGACATCTTTGTTGTCGAATGGGTAGTGACAGGTCGTGTCAGTAAATTGGTAAAAGTGGGCTAGTCTACGACTACCCGGCGTCCGTCGTTCCCTTCTTTCGATTTAGATTTTTTCAAAAAAGGTTACTAAATTTCCGTAAGGATCCAGGACTGCAAACTCGCGAGTTCCCCACGGCTTGTTTGCGAGCTGGCCGTTTGGATGAATAATCCCCTTTGGTCGCAAGTCCTGATGAATTTCCTCAATTCCCTCAACCTCAATCCGGCAACTATGGGTTCCCGCGATGAAGGACTCTGTCCCGGAGACGATTGGTCTCTTTCCCATGCGGTCGCGCCAACTTTCGTCGGAGGATAACCATAGGTGGAGCGAGACTCTATCACATCTGAGCACCGCGTAGTCGAGATCCTGATGTGATACGTCAAAGCCGAGCGTCTCGTGGTAAAAAACCACTCCTTCTGCCATGTTGGTGACCGGCAGGGCTGGAACGGCAGATTTCATTATCATAGAAACAGGCCTTCTTTTATTTTCGAATTATTTGACGCGCACCAGCTTCATGATGCGACCGTCCACATTCCAATCTTGAACGTAGAGATTACCGACCTTGTCCCAGTAGGATCCGTGAGTGCCAGAAAAAATGCCTTCTTTCCAGTCTTCCTTTCTGACATTGTACCATTCGCTACCGCCTGCCCCTGGGTTGGCGTTGTACCCCAAAACGGATACCACCGTGTTGCTCTTATCGAGAATGGAGACGCGGCCTTCTAAACTTGGAACAGAAACATAGTCGCCTTGTATGGCCACCGACGTTGGCCAGCTGATTTTCGAGGCAGCTACTTCAATAAAGTTTCCGTCCAGATCGTAATGCAATAGTCTTCCAATGGGTTGGTGGTTGCGATCGCATATCAATAGACGATGTGGGCTGTATCGTTTATCCACTGTCATTCCGTGGGGAGTATTGAACTCCTTGAGACCATCGCCTTTCTTACCGAAGTGCTTCAGGTATTTTCCATTCTTATCGAACTTGAAAATGATACTGCTCCCGTAGCCATCGGACAAAAATATGTCCCCGTTGTCAGCAACGGTAATGGCTGTCGGCTTTATTACATCCAGGTCGAGTCCGGACTCTTTTGGAAATCCCAGGGTCGTGACAATTTGACCGTTGCTAGCTAAAAATTTTATACCAACCCCGCCCTTGTTCCGAGCTGCATAGATGTATTCAACGCCGTATTCTTCGCGAATTTCCATGTCGTGAATTTCGGCGTGTTGCTCATCAACAAATGAGCGAACCACTTTACCGTCTGGATTAAAGACGACCACTCCCTTGTTCGCGCTTGTGAATATGTTGCCGGCTTTGTCGATGACAATGGAACCGTGAGTAGGCCCGAGCTGAGATTTGCCGTTAGCATCGAGTCCCCATCCTGGAACCGTATCGAAGGTCAATATGCCGCTGCCTGTTCGCGCCGCGTTTATTGATCCTCCGAGAATCAATGCCGCTACAATAAGTCCGATGGTCTTCTTCATTTTATTTCCTCTATTCTATTTTAAGATGCTTAATCACATACGGCCTGTAGCCAATTTACTACGGCGTCTAACTGGGCCTTACGGTGGTCGCCACCAAAACTGTGATCCGCGCCCGCGATCATCACATGTTGCACACGATCACCCAGGCGCTCTTTAATATCAATGCTGTCTTGTGGTAAAACCACATCATCTTCAGTTCCGTGAATGAGGAGCCACGGCACCTTCACGTTCTCGGCTTCCTCGATAACCGTTCCAATGGTTTGGCAGAGATCGTCCATGAAGGCCTGGGATAGCGGACAACTTTCTTCCTCCCACATACAGCCTACGTTCGGGGTTTCTTCTCCGAACTCCGTAAGTGCAAACCGTTTTGTATTTACCATTCCAGCAAGGGAAACAAGGCGAAGAATTCTGTCATCCCTTGCAGCTGTTAACACTCCAATTGCGCCCCCCATGCTGTGACCGAGGTAGATGATTTTTTTATCCTCTACTGCCTTGATGACGGCCGTAAGGTCTCCGATTCCTTTTGAAACGCAGGAGTCTCGAAAATCGCCTTCTGATTCCCCGTTGCCGGAAAAGGAAAATGCAAGTGTCCTGAATCCCGCTCCATTGAGGGCTGCAGTTGTTTCAGCAACTACTGGGCGATCTTTGTTGCCGGTGACACCGTGACCTAGGATCACAATCCAATCGGAAAGGCTCTCCTCTCCTTCGAGATAAGTGAAATCGATTTTTTCTCCTAGATGATTCCTAATTTCGGTTACCATATCGTTTTTAGCGTTCGAAAGGGGTTCCTTCGGAATTCCCTATCTGGAAGTTTTACAAGGTGCCTGGAGATCTGCGCCGCTAACTGTGTCATAATTGGTCAAAATTTACCCTTTCGAAGGCGTTTGAGGCTAGAGGACGACTAAGACGTTCCCTTTCTTCCGGGAAATGTCAGTTCTGCGATTCCCGATTTGTCGTATTCACCTAACCCGAGTTCCATAAGTTTTTTGTATTGCTCGTAGGTAGCCGCGGCTAGTGGCAAGTTTAGAGATTGTTGGGCGGCCAGATCCAAAGCGATCTTCGAATCTTTGGCAGCGTGTTCGCAGGAGAAGTAACAATCGTGATCCCGCGCGAGCATGTCTTCTGCGTCGGTTTCGAGCACGCGTGAATTTGCTCCTGTCTGACTGAAAACCTTGCACAACATCTTGAGGTCCAACCCGAGTGACTGGCCGAGGCCTAATCCTTCGGCTAGGGCAGCTGTGTTGATATTCATTACCATGTTAACCAAGGCTTTAACTTCGGCTGCTTTTCCGGCCTCGCCGACATAGCTCAAGTCTTTGCTCATATCTGCAAGCATCGGCTTGATTGTGTTAAAAATGTCCTCACTCCCGCCGATCATGAGGTACAATTCGCCGTTTCTTGCCTGCGGAATGCTGGATGCCATACAGGCTTCAAGCGTCTGGGCTCCTACTTTCGCAGCTTCCGCCTCGAGCCTGCGGTGAATGTCGGGCGAGAGGGTCGCGCAATTTATGAAAAGCGTGCCTTCGGAATTCGTAAACAGATTATCCTCACCGAAGAAAATTGCCTCCATTGCCACGTCGTTTGTCACAACGGTAAATACGACATCTGAGGCAGCGGTAACCTCCGCTAAGGTTGAGGACGCAGTTGCGCCAATTTCTTCAGCCAGTTCCTTGGCTACTTCAGCATTGATGTCGTATACGGCGGACAAGGTATAGCCACAGTCTTTTAGTCGACGAGCCATGTTGGCGCCCATGCGACCTAATCCTACAAAACTTATGTTCTTATCTTTCATTGTTTTTATGGAGGTTCTTAGTTCTGATTTTGGATAGCTTCTTTAACTAAATTATTTGGAATGTGTAATGAAAAAAGAAAAATATTAGCACGACCGGTTTGCTTTGCTTTAAACTAAAAAAAATCCCGGATGCTCAGAACAGTCGGGATTTTTGTATTCCAAACATTTAAATCTTGTTCAGCCCAAAATCACTTCCTTATGAAAGCCTGTCCAGTCTTCCAAATTATTAAGGTTTGGGGCGTCGGCAATTGCTGCTGAATCGTCGAGTCCAGCTCCCGTGAGAATTGCGTTTCTTGTGTCATCATCGTGATGATAATGGGTCATTTGTCGATTGAGCTTTGAAATTTCTGAAACGTTGAGCGTACCATTTGCAGCAACCCATTTTTCACACTCGATGTAACTCGGCTTATTCTCCTTTATGAAAGCTCGGAAGTCTTCTGCACTGATATTTAGTGTGGCTAATACCATGCTATCAAATCCTCCACCAATACCTGGGTACTCGCTGTGTAATTGATTGGTTTGTTCAAGGGAAACCTTTTGCCATAAGCGAGGTAAGTGCATGATGCCAAGTGGCCCAGCCAAGCTTGAAGATATTAGTGGTATATAATTACTCATAATTTTTGTCCAATTTTTTGATTTAATAATTAACCTGAGTGAAACTCAAATTCACTGTACTGAAGATGAGAATGGACTGTTGCCACATCAAGTTTTTTCGCGGCTGTTTGTTTCACCGGAAAGGTCCAATAGCCAATAGCATGGAATCGTCGCAATGTCTGTTACACAAGAATTGATTTGAAGCCTTGGCGAATCATTGATGGTTTTAAGATCTTGTGATGCAACGAACCCTTATCTCGGTTTTCCTTGTTCTGGGCCTACTCTCCTCCCGGTTAACTGCTGAAAAGGCACCCAACATCATTCTCGTCCTGACAGATGACATGGGCTATTCCGATGCGGGATGCTTTGGCGGTGAGATCCAGACTCCCAATCTCGATAGTCTGGCGGAGAATGGGCTTCGATTCTCTCAAATGTACTCTACCGGTCGTTGCTGGCCCTCACGAGCAGTCCTCATGACCGGCTATTATGCTCAACAAGTGGGTATGGATCCGCGTCGCGGAACGGAATGGCCCAGCTGGAGTCGCCTGCTCCCGCTGCGGTTGAAGGAAAAAGGTTATCGCAGTTATCATGTTGGGAAATGGCACTTGAAAGGCATGCCGGCAGATCCCGAAGTGAGTGGCTTTGACCGCTCTTTCTACTTGGGCGATCAGGACCGGTTTTTTAGCCCTACCAAGGTTTTTTTAGACGACCAGCCACAACCGCGTGTTGAACGGGATACCGGTTTTTATTCCACGGTAGCGAAAGGAGACTACGCCATTCAATTTCTCCAGGAGCACGCAGACAAAACGACGGATCAACCCTTTTTTCTCTACCTTGCTTTTTTTGCACCTCACTTTCCCTTGCAGGCCTTGCCTGAGGACATTGAAAATTATCAGGATGTCTATTTGAAGGGCTGGGACGTAGTTCGGAAAGAACGCTGGGCCCGATTAACCTCTATGGGTCTTGTCAATTGTGGCTTGGCCGAGCGGCGGGAAGATGTATTTCCGCCTTGGAATAAATCTCAGGAGGAGCTGGTCGCGGAAATTCATCCTGGTGAAGTGGCCCTTGCCTTGCCGTGGGACACATTGACGGCGGAGCAAAAAGACTTTCAGGCGACCAAAATGGCTATACATGCTGCGATGATCGATCGGGTAGATCAGGAAATCGGACGCGTTATGAACCAGATCAAAGGCATGGGCGAGGAGGACAATACGGTATTCATCTTCGTTTCTGACAATGGAGCCAGTGGCGAGCTGATGAATCGCGGAGACATTCATGACCCATCTGCCCCACTCGGCTCGGCAGGATCTTATCTTTGCCTTGGTCCTGGCTGGTCCACGGCCGCGAATACCCCTTTGTCCTTCCACAAACATTGGAATCATGAAGGCGGCATCTCGTCCCCTATGGTGGTTCATTGGCCTCAAGGGATACAGGCGCGAGGTGAAATCCGTCACACATCGGCTCATTTTATCGATGTGGTGCCAACGATTCTGGATCTGGTCGGGGTTGAAGTAACCCCATCCGCTGAAGGTCCCGCCCTACCCGGTCGGAGCTTGGTTCCAGTATTCGGAGAGGACCAAAGTTGGGAAGATCGCTCTCTCTTCTGGGCTCATTCGGGAAATCAGGCACTGCGTAGGGGAGATTGGAAGGCAGTCCTGCGGCGCGACAATAATGATCGCTGGGAGCTTTACAAGATATCAGAGGACCGAGCCGAATTAAATGATCTCGCGACAGCTGAACCTAAAATACTCAACAACTTGGCTTCTACTTGGGAAGTTCTCAAAGCGCAGTACGACGCGGACTTTGAAGTTGGAGAGGCAAAATAATTACTCACTAAATCCAATAGCGAGGAATGGTGGGCCCACTCGGACTTGAACCGAGGACCAAGCGATTATGAGTCGCTTGCTCTAACCAACTGAGCTATGGGCCCAAAAATGAAGCGGTGATTGGAACGGATGCCGCTGGGCTAGTCAATCACGACCTCAGCTGAAATTGAGGTAATTTTTATCATCAAACTTCAGGATTAACCCCGAGAGGCTTCGTGCGATAATCCATTGACCAAATCGGTTTTACCCAGCAAGGTTTCCCGCTAATTTACGACCTAGCTGTCAACAGACAATGGATGAAACACCCATGAATAACTCATTTCCAGACTCACAATCGAAACCGAGCCGCGATTTCGACTCCTCGTTCGAATCGAGCGAGGATTATCGGGAATCACTACCAGATATACAAAACGCGCACCCTGACCATATTTCAGGCGCCAAGGTGGTTATCAACCAGGTCGGGATTTCCAATTTTAAACTTCCATTGAAGTTTGGCACTAAAAACGGCGAAATAATGCAGCTAGAAACTTCCGTTACCGGAACGGTTTCTTTGGAGAAGGACAACAAAGGTATCAATATGTCGCGTATTCTCCGTGTGTTTTATGATTACAAAGACGAGGTGTTTAACTGGGCGACTATTGAGGAAATTTTAAAAACCTACCTCGAACGGCTCAACAGTCGAGACGCCCGGGTGAAGCTACATTTTAATTATCCTATTGTTCAGGAAAGTCTGAGAAGTAAAATGGAAGGTTACCAATACTACCAGATTATGTGTGAAGGGCGATTGTCTGCTTCGGGGCGGATGCACCGTAATATCCAAATGGATTTTGTATACTCAAGCGCTTGTCCTTGTTCAGATAAATTGTCGGAGCATGCGCGTGAGGAACGTAACACCTATTCCATTCCGCATTCTCAGCGCAGTAAAGCCCGTGTTCTTGTAGAGCTCGCGGAAGGTTCAGACTTGAGTCTGGAAGATTTGCAAGAGCATTGCGCGAATGCACTTAAGACCGAAACGCAAGTAATGGTTCGACGCGAAGATGAACAGGCATTCGCCGAATTAAACGGGGCCTACATCAAGTTCGTGGAAGATGCGGCTCGTTTGGTTTATGAGGAACTGGATACGGTCGAGGAGATTGTTGATTTCCAAGTAGCTATCGCTCACTTGGAGTCATTGCATTCGCATGATGCGGTTGCAGTGATTACCAAAGGGATTCCTGATGGATTCAGCGGAGAGTTCGAAGACTTCCGGAATTTAATTTGTTAGGTATTCCTGGTTCCACGCGGGGGAATCGCGACATAAAGCCGCTCCTGCATTAAAAAGTTTTTGCCTGTTGGAACGCTATAACTCCAGATTCCGACGGAAGCAGCATCGCGAGAACGCAATAGCCCTATCAACGTTTAGGACTTACTTCCCTTTTTTCTTGGTGAGTTGCTGCACCAATGCAAAACGGATTTTGGCTTCGAGGGCCAATATTTCGTCTGGATCCATATCCTGACCTTCAGCGTCCTTTAATGCCTTCTCCGCTCTACGTTTTGCTTCTTCTACCGAGGCGAGGTCGATGTCTTCGATATCAATAGCCGCTTCGGTGAGAACTGATACGGTATCGCCAATGACTTCAGCAAAACCAATATCAACTGCGAGCAGATCGAGGGCACCGTCTTTTGTTACTGCGAGCTCACCTGCCATTAGTTCAGTAATTAATGGAATGTGCCCTGGCAATATTCCCACTTCACCAGAGGTGGTGGGCAACACTACTGAATCTACCGTTTCGCTGTAGACGGTTTTTTCGGGTGTTACGATCTCGAGTTTTATGGGCATAACTACGCGCTTGCTTCTGATGCTGCGATCACCTCTTCAATGGATCCCTTCATGTAGAAGTCATTTTCAGCAATGTGATCGAGCTCACCATCAAGGATCATTTTAAACCCTTTAACAGTATCTGCTGTGGAAACGTATTTTCCGGGGAAACCTGTGAAGACTTCAGCAACGTGGAAGGGCTGTGAAAGGAACTTTTGAATCTTACGTGCGCGGAATACGGCTTGTTTATCTTCCGGGCTCAATTCGTCCAATCCGAGAATGGCAATGATGTCCTGCAAGTCCTTGTAGCGTTGAAGTACGTTTTGAACTCCGCGTGCAACTTCGTAGTGCTCTTCGCCAATAACAGCGGGATTCAAGGCAGTGGATTGAGAATCCAGTGGTTCAACGGCAGGATAAATTCCGAGCTCAGCAATACGACGTTCCAAAACGATAGTTGAATCCAGGTGAGCAAAAGTGTTTGCCGGAGCAGGGTCTGTTAAATCATCGGCAGGAACATATACGGCCTGGAAGGAAGTAATAGAACCGTTCTTTGTGGAAGTAATACGTTCCTGAAGGATACCCATTTCCTGAGCCAGGGTTGGCTGGTAACCCACCGCAGATGGGGACCGTCCAAGAAGCGCGGATACTTCTGAACCCGCTTGAGAGAAACGGAAAATATTGTCCACGAAAAGAAGCACATCGAGGTTCTTCTCGTCACGGAAATACTCCGCCATGGAAAGTCCAGACAAAGCTACCCGCATACGAGCACCAGGAGGCTCATTCATTTGACCATAACACAGGGCAACTTTTGAGTTCGCCAGATTTTTCTGGTCGATAACACCAGCATCAGACATTTCGTGATACAGGTCATTTCCTTCACGCGAGCGCTCCCCTACTCCGCAAAATACCGAGTATCCGCCATACGCTTTAGCGATATTGTTAATGAGCTCCATGATTACCACGGTCTTTCCCACTCCAGCACCACCGAACGCACCAACTTTACCACCTTTGATAAATGGGCAGATCAAATCGATAACTTTGATACCGGTTTCGAGAATTTCAGCTTCGGTGCTCTGGTCGACGAGTGCGGGGGCTTGACGGTGAATCGGATAATACTTGTCCGCTTTCACTTCGCCCCTGCCATCTACCGCCGCTCCGGTCACGTCAAAGATACGTCCAAGGACGCCTTCTCCGACCGGAACAGAAATGGGTGCACCCGTATCGGTCACATCCATACCTCTTACAAGACCCTCGGTGGAAGACATTGCAACCGCGCGAACAACTCCGTCGCCCAAATGCTGTTGGATTTCAAGAATCAGACTATTGGATTCACCTCTTACAGTGTAGCTGATTTGCAGAGCCTGATAGATTTCGGGGACCTGACCTGGCTCAAATTTGACATCTACGACAGCGCCGATGACTTGAACTATTTTTCCTGTATTACTCATGGATGTGGTATTTTAAATTGATTAGCTATTCGAGGCTGTTGCTGCTGCGATTTCTAGAATTTCCTGGGTGATGGCTGCCTGACGTGCCTTGTTGTAATCGAGAGTTAGGCTATCCACCAAATTGTTTGCGTTATCCGTTGCAGATTTCATGGCGACCATTCGTGCACTGTGTTCAGAAGCTTTTGCTGCGCGAACCATGGAGAAAAATTGCCGACGTACGAACAAAGGAAGCAAATCGGTAAGAATTGTTTCCACATCCGGCTCGAAATTGAGTTCACGATCGTCAGTTTCTTCTGGTACGATTCCCAGAGATTTCAGGGCGTCTTCGATACTGGTAAGCGGCAATAGAGGAACCAGACGGGGCTCTTGCTTCAATGTATTGACAAAGCCTGAGTAAAGAACTTCGAGCGTATCAATGGTTCCGTCCAGGAAACACGAAATAGCATGTGCAATTACGGCTTTTACTTCCGGAAACGTCGTGTTGTCGGATACCGAAAAGTCCGCTACTAAATGCCGGCCACTACGACTGATGAATTGAGCAGCTTTGCGACCAACCGTGATATACTTAACAGACTGATCTTTCGAGGGAAGTTCTCTAAACAAATTTCCGTTTAAACCGCCGCACAATCCTTTGTCAGTACTGACCAGAATAATACCGCGATTGATAACTGTGCGCTCCTCCAGGAATGGGTGGGTAAATCCTAATATGCCACTGGCAACGGGCTTCATGATTCTCGCGAGAAGTTGGGCATAGGGTCTCCCTGCCAGGGCCGCATCCTGTGCACGCTTCATTTTCGAAGCTGCTACCAGCTGCATCGCTCTAGTGATCTGGGAGGTGTTTTTGACCGATTTTATTCGGCGCCTGATGTCGCGTAAATTAGCCATTTCGAAATTTAGCCAGCGTATCCAGATTTCCAGGATTCGATTGCTGATTTCAATTCAGCGAACAATTCGTCGGATAATTTCTTTTCGTTCCGAATACGAGTCAGAAGGGCAGCTTGAGCAGAAGTAAGATTCTCAACCAAGTTTTCGACTGCGTCCAAAACTCCATTCACTTCGATACTATCGAGGTATCCGTTTTGCACTGCCCACAGCAACGCTACTTGAACTTCAGCTGTTTTGGGAGAGAAAGCCGGCTGCTTAAATAACTCAACGGTGCGTGAACCGCGGTCTAGTTGTGCTTTGGTCTTGGCATCGAGGTCGGAACCGAACTGGGCGAATGCCTGGAGTTCACGAAACTGAGCCAGTTCCAACTTCACAGAACCTGCCACTTGCTTAATTGCTTTAATCTGAGCCGCTGATCCCACACGGGAAACGGATAGTCCTACCGAAATTGCCGGACGAATTCCCTGGTTGAACAAATCGGTTTCAAGGAAGATCTGACCGTCCGTGATAGAGATCACGTTGGTCGGGATATATGCTGATACATCTCCTGCTTGCGTTTCAATAATAGGAAGCGCGGTCAGGGATCCGTTTCCGTTATCTTTGTTCAAGCGCGCCGAACGTTCGAGCAGACGTGAGTGTAAGTAGAAAACATCACCAGGATACGCTTCACGACCCGAAGGACGTTTCAAAATCAAGGAAATCTGACGGTAAGCAACCGCTTGTTTGGAAAGATCGTCGTAAACAATAAGTGCATCCATACCGTTCTGCATGAACCACTCACCCATCGCACATCCGCCGTAGGGAGCCAGGTATTGGTTGGCAGGATTGTCAGCTGCTGGAGCGGTCACGATGATAGTGTACTCCATTGCGTCATTGTGTTCGAGAACACCAATGGTCCGGGCAATGTTTGAATTTTTCTGGCCGATCGCAACGTAGATGCTGTAGACAGGGCGGAAGTCTTCCGGAAAGGTACCATCTTCCAGCTTGTGCTGGTTGTTGATCTTCGCTTGGTTGATGATGGTATCAATGGCGATGGTGGTTTTCCCAGTCTGGCGATCGCCAATGATGAGCTCACGTTGACCGCGACCGATTGGAATCATCGCATCAATAGGCATAATACCCGTTTGGAGCGGCTGATCTACGGATTGACGAGGAATGATGCCGGGAGCAATTTTTTCCAACGGGTTAAACTCAGTAGTTTCAATGGGGCCCTTGCCATCTACAGGAATTCCGAGCGCGTCAACGACGCGGCCCAAAAGCGCTTTTCCAACCGGTACTGAAAGCAGGCGTCCAGTGGTGTTTACCTGGTCGCCTTCTTTCAATCGACTGGTGTCACCCAGAACAACGCAGCCGACTTCTTCCGCTTCAAGATTTAATGCGATGCCAGTCAGGCCACCGGGAAACTCGATCATTTCATTATACATGACCTCAGAGAGACCATCTACGATGGCAACTCCGTCGCCCACCCTTAGGATGGATCCGGTGTTCTTCTTGATGGTCGCCGTTTCGAGATTGGCGATTTCCTGTTCAATTTGTTCGATTATCGAGCTCATTAGAATTCTTGAAAATTAACGTACAGATTTGGCAAGGTTGTTCAGGCGGCCAGCTACGGACGCGTCAAATATATCATCACCAATGGAAATCCGGAATCCTGCAATGAGGGATTCGTTTTCCAACGTGGTCGTGGTGATGGGTCGATTGTAATTCTGGGTAAGGTGTTTCTCTATTGCGGTTATTGCTGCCTGGTCAATTTGTCCTGCATATTCAATAATTGCGCGGCTTCGATTAACGGCGTTCTTAATATAATAGAGGTAATGCTTTAACACCGTTTTCGGTTTGCGAGGAGGATGTTGTCTCAAGGTCACCAGAACGGCTTCCACTTTTTCGGATGAGACCAAGCCGTCCTCGAGAGAGAGGTCGGCCAGCTTTTTGGCGAAATGCTTGAGTATGGTTTCTTTATTCACTTTAGGAACCTACGCTTGAGAGCTCTTCGGCTGCAGTTTTATTATAAAGGGACTTATCTGCAGCAGACAGTTCTTTGCTCAAAACCTTGGAAGCCGTTTCGACGACCAGCCGGGTGACTTCTTCCCGTACTTCGGTTAGCATCTTTTTGCGTTCCAGCTCAATCGCTTCTTTGGCTTTGGTAATCATGTCCTCTGCCTTGGAGGAAGCTTCCAGCGTTTGTCGATCCAGGAAAGCTTTTGCATTATCGCGAGCAGTTGCTGCTATTGCTTGAGCCTCCTGCTGGGCTTTTAAAAGTGTCGCCGCGTGCTGCTTCTCGGAATCGGCAAACTTGGCTTTTGCATCCTCAGCAAAATTGAGTCCGTTCGCGATTTCGGTCTTACGTTCTTCGATGGTCGCCAAGATTGGCTTGAACGCGAATCGGTAAAGTAAGAAGGCCACGATTCCAAAGTTCAGGATTTGGAAGAGCAGAATTCGTAGATCTACTCCAAAATTGGCGGCTAGTTCTACGATAGGATTCCCTCCACCAGCATGGGCCTCGGTAGCAGCTATAAATAGTAAATTTTCAACCATCGTATTATGGTGAGGTGTAGCCGTAGTGGCTACACCTCAAAAGGTTTATTTTTTTGATTTCAATCTTATAGGAAGATGGCGAAGAAGGCTACCCCTTCCGCCAATGCCATACCAATAATGGCTTGGACTAAAACTTTGCCGGATGCGCCGGGATTGCGTCCAACGCTTTCAGCAGCCTTGGCACCAACGAGGCCTACCCCGATTGCAGCACCTAGACATCCTAGTCCACCTTGAATACTTCCTGTAACTTGTGCGATTACTTCGATCATTTTATTTTGTGATTTTTTTGTTAACGTTGTTCAAGATCCCCCGGGCATCGTGGCCGGTCCGGATCAGGAAAATTTAAAGTGCTCAGTGGGCATGTTCCTCCGAATCATGGTTACATATGAGGCCGATATAGACTGCGACGAGCACCGTGAAAACCAGGGCTTGGACAAATCCGACCAATACCTCTAGAAAATAAAATGGAACCGGAACTATCCATCCCACCAGGCCTGTCATACTGTGGAGCAAGTTTTCGCCACCAAAAACATTTCCATACAGTCGGAAAGGTAATGAGACATTCCGGAACAGTATGGAGACGATCTCAATGACGCCTACAAAGAAAAAGATCACCGTTAGAAGGATAAACATAAATGTCGGTGTCTCCTTTTTGTCGGCTTTGTTTCCAAAGAGATCAAATAAAAGAATTTTTGGCCCCGCATACCTCATTACAAAATAAAGCCATGCGCCGAAGTGGACGATCGCCAAAGCCAAGGTCATATTCAGGTCAGCGTTCGCCGGACGGATGTAGGATTGAAAATGATCATGGTCATCTAAAAACCCAATGGTTCCGACGCCTGGAAAAAGACCGCTCCAGTTCTGTAAAAGAATAAAGGTGAAAAACCCTACCAGTAGAGGAAAGGTAGGTTTCAGAAGCTTCTTACCCACGATGGGTTCAATGAGACCTTGAACGCCCTGCACCAGTGTCTCAACAACGTACTGACCTTTTGTGGGAATCAGTTGTGGCTTTTTAACCAGGAACCGGATGAGAAAAATTATCAAGGCTGATAGAACCCAACTGGTAACCATTGAGTTGGTAATTGGAATACCAGCAATATTGGTTAGTTCCGTCGCCTTAGCGCTCATTTCAGCATGAGCCGTCGGCATTAGAAGCGTACTTCCGGCTGCGACGGTTGCTATTTTCAGGACTTGTTTTATGGAAAAATGCGGATAAATTCTCATAAGTGCCTACACGGACATCTTAAAAAGCAACTTGAATTGAAGAATCTGTCTAGTTGGGTCAACCCCCATTTAAAAAAAATGCGGATAGGCATTTATTAATTAGAGTTCCTTGACTGTAGAGGGTCATTCGGACGATTAATTTGATACGTCTTATTAGATTAACTACATATATGCCACAGCCTAGAGATTTAACCGGCTCAATTTATAAGAGCAAAAAGTTGAAGCCCAGAGCGATCGATCAAAAAATGCTTCCAGAGGAGGATGGTCGTTTGCGTATGCGTAACCTTAAATTCAGCACCTTCACTTTTTCAGTGGGACTCATTGTTGCCATCGCTGTCCTTGGTCAATTTTTCCTATTGAGCCTATTCAATTGGCTTTAGTTGTGCGGCTAACGAAAAGTGTTTGTTATCGGTGAGCTCTTGGAAAACGGTAGTAGTAACTTCAGGCCAAACGAAATTTTCGCAAATCTTCCATTTATCCGATAACTCAATGAGTTCCTGTGACCAGTCTAGGTAGGGTTTGTAATCCGAGCGAATAAATAGTCTTCCGCCCTCTTGTGTCTTCAGCGCGAGGGACTCAAGAAAGGCTTCTTGTATGATTCTATTCTTCAAGTGGCGTTTTTTTGGCCAAGGGTCAGGAAATAAAATCCAAGTATTTCTAACTTTGATTCTTTTTGGAAGTAGCGCCAAAAACTCCATGCTGTCGCATTCGATGAAATGAACATTCATTAGGCCTGCGGTTTCTACTTTTTTTCGACCTTTAAATATGCGGCCGCGGTTAACGTCGATTCCCAGACAAATCTCACTTGGATTTTCTTTTCCGTAGGCAACCAGGAAATGTCCGTGCCCACATCCAATTTCGAGTGTGATCTCAACTACGTCGGCCAGAGTTCCATCTATAAACCTACGGATTTCAATTCGTTGGGCTATGATTTTTTCATAAACTTCTGGTTTCATTCGAGCCGCAAGCGCAGGGTCAGTAGAATGTATATATAGTCTAGTCATTTACGAGCAGTGGCATAACTAGTGCAGACGAAATGTCCACGCGATCCTGGTTTTCATGGAGATTCAATTACGAAATACAATTTTTTATTTTACTGAGGTCGAACGCGTTGTGTCTTAGGTTAGTTTGTGCTCAGCGCGGCGGCTGTTTCGAATTATTTTGGGCGGAAATCCCCCACTCTTTCATTTGTTAAGCCGTGAATTGGATGCTTAATCCTTATATAGGATAATATAAACAGTTCCATTTCATAAAGATAGGGAAATTAAATCGGTGTAAGGTTGGGCGAGCGGGCCAGCTCCGGGTTGCAGGAATTCCTATTTATCCTTTTAAGAATGTATAATTAATCTAGTCCACTGCATTTTTTCCGGGCAATGATCGGGTTTCTACCTCAGTTTCCCTGCTTCTAAGAGAACCATCAAAATACTTATATCCGAAGGATTGACTCCGCTAATTCGTTTCGCCTGACCAAGATTGATTGGTTGTATCGAATTCAGTTTGACAGCGCTCTCTTTACGTAACCCTCGCACTTTCGAATATTCGAAGGGAGTTGGGAGCTTGATTCGATCTACAGATGCCATTCGCTGAACAAGTTTCAATTCTCTTGAAAGATAACCTTTATACTTAAGTCTATAAATAACCTCATTCTGTATTTCAGCAGTTTCTGATTTGAATCCATTTGGGTAATCGATAACTTTTTCATCTCTTCGAATTGCTTCTGCAAAAGTGCCCCCTTTTGTCTTTAGCACTTCGAAATTCTTCTCCCATTTGGCAATAGAAGATATTTTGTAAGATATTTTACTCCAACGAGAAGCGTCAATAAGGCAAGAATTTATTGCATGCTCTGAGAGCCTAAGCTCGGCACTGCTGTGGTTTAGTAATAATCTGTGCTCCGCTCTGCTTGTAAACATTCGATAGGGCTCAGATGTTCCTTTGGTTACCAAATCATCTATTAACACACCGATATAAGACTCGTGCCGTTGCAGAATCAGGGGTTCTTCTCCCCTTCCCTTTTTAACTGCATTGATTCCAGCCATTATGCCTTGACCTGCGGCTTCTTCATATCCGGAAGTTCCATTTATTTGTCCAGCAAAGAACAGATTTTCGACAAATTTGGATTCGAGTGATGGATACAATTGAGTTGGAGGAGCAAAATCATATTCAACTGCATACGCAGGCCGCATGAGTTGGGCATGTTCCAGTCCTGGAATTGTCTCAAGGATGTCTTCTTGCACATTGAACGGCAAACTAGTCGAAAGTCCATTAATATAGTATTCATTAGTATTTCGGCCTTCAGGCTCTAAAAACAAGCGATGCCTATCTTTGTCGCAAAATCTTACGATTTTATCCTCAATGCTTGGGCAATAACGTGGGCCAATGCCTTCAATTGCCCCAGAATACATCGCCGAAAGGTGTAAGTTTTCACGTATTATATTGTGTGTATCCTCAGAGGTATACGTAATCCAACAAGAAACTTGGTTTTTACCTGGTTCCCATCCAAGTTTTCTTTCTCCCGGATGTTCCACGTGGAACATGTCTGTTTCGCTTCGAGTGTCATAAAATCCAAACAGCGTAGGGTTTTCATCTCCTGGTTGTTCTTCAAGAGAAGAATAATCTATGCTTCTTCCCAGTATTCTAGGCGGCGTTCCTGTTTTTAGACGCTCAAGTTGAATTCCAGCTTCTGTAAAGCTATTGGACAAAGATTCGGCGCTAAAATCGCCCATGCGACCACCTTTATTCTTCTTTTTTCCAACGTGCATCAATCCGCGAAGAAACGTACCGGTTGTAACTACAATTGAATGACCAAATAAATCAAGGTCTAGGTTGGTTTTACAACCAACGACCATATTTCCCTTAAAAATCAATTCAGTAACCGTTGCCTGAAAAAGAGTTAAATTCTTTTGATGTTCAATGGTGTGTTTAAGCCTAAATTGATAGGCTTTCTTATCGGACTGGACCCTAGGTGCTTGAACGGCAGCTCCTTTGGAAGCATTGAGAAGTCTAAACTGAATTCCAGTGGTATCCGCATTAATACCCATTTCACCGCCGAGTGCATCGATCTCGCGAACAATATGGCCTTTAGCTTGTCCCCCAATAGCAGGATTGCAGCTCATTGCACCAATTGTATCAATATTCCCAGAAAGGAGTAGGGTCCTCGCACCCATTCTAGCTGCGGCAAGACTGGCTTCTACGCCAGCATGACCGGCCCCACAAACAATCACATCAAAAGGTTCTTTATTACTGATACGCATTCACTTACCAATGCAAAAACTAGAAAAAAGTTTATCTAGCATACGCTCATTATCAATTCTGCCAACAATTCTTTCGAGGCTACCCATTGCATCTCTCAAATGGCTTGCTACTAACTCAGCCGGTTCATCCAGATTCAGTAAATCGATTGAACTCATCAGCTCCTTTGATCCCTCCAGAAGAGCGGTGTGATGTCTTGCGCTAACCGCGACAACATCTCCTTGTTCAGATACAATAGGATTACCAAGTAAATCTTTAATTTTAACCTTGAGGTCGCTTATGCCAGCTCCTGTAAGGGCAGAAATTTCTATACGTTGAAACTCTGGAAGATAAGCTTTAGATTTCGGACAGAATTCCAGGTCAGATTTATTGTGGACCAAAATTGTATTATCCAGTTTTAGTAGTGACAATACAGAATCGGGGAAAAGGGGAGGGGATTCAGACGCGTCAATAGTAAGAAGAATGAGATCACTTAACTCTATTTGTTCCAACGTTTTAGCAATCCCCGCTTTCTCGATTTCGTTTTCAGTAGAATGGACGCCAGCGGTATCCAGTATATTAATACGATATGGATCTACATAAAATGAAGCTTCAATATAATCGCGCGTTGTACCCGGTTGATTGCTCACTATTGCACGGGATTCACCTAATAATTGATTCAATAGACTACTCTTTCCAGCGTTGGGGGCACCGATGATAATTGTCTTTACTCCTTCGCGTAAAAAAATGCCTGTCCGCGCTGTTTCTGAAAGTTCTGAAATCTCATCAGAAAGGTTTTTTAATCTACTGATCGGTGAGGATTCACCGTCAGTTGGCAGATCTTCTTCCGGAAAATCTATATATGCTTCAATTTCGGCGATGATTTGGAGGAGATTTTCTACTATTCCATTTATTCGCCGGCTAAGACTTCCCTGAAGTTGATTTGATGCTGCCTTAAAAGATAAATCCGTTCTAGCCTTAATGAGATCAATTACTGCTTCAGCCTGACTGAGATCCATTTTGCCATTCAGGAATGCAGATTGAGTAAATTCACCTGGTTGGGCGTGCCTGCATCCGCGCGTAACTAGATCTTCTAGAATGTGTTGGAGAATAAATGGATTACCATGACACGAAAGCTCCAACATTGAATCACCAGTATATGACTTTTCATTTTCATAGAAGGTATAGACTACATTGTCTAGAAATTCGCCTGTTTCGCTGTGATAGTCCGATACATAAGTTCTGCGTGGAGTAGGGGATTTGTTTCCAAAAATATCTTTGACAAGATTTGGGCACAACGGGCCACTACAACGTATAACGCCTAGCGCGGATTCGCCGTGAGGTGTCGATAATGCTACAAAAGTATCCTGTATTTCCATCCGATGAAGATAGTCTAATCTTCACCTTCATCCTTTTCCTCTTCCTTGGACGCAATAACATTTCCAACAGGGATATTAACTTTCTCCAATATGGCGCTCTTAATTTCATCCTGTTGGTCTGGATTATCCATCAAGTGCTGTTTCGCTGCCTCACGACCTTGTCCAATGAGATCGCCCTTATATGATATCCATGCACCCTTTTTCTCCAGTATCCCATGTTCAACGCCTAAATCAACCAAAGAACCGGTCTTCGAAATTCCCTCGGCATACATGATGTCAAATTCACATTCCGTGAAGGGAGCGGCCACTTTATTTTTTACAACTTTAAGTCGGGTTCGGTTACCTATCACTACTCCTGTAGGATCCTTTATTTGACCTATACGGCGAATATCCATCCTGACAGACGCGAAAAATTTTAATGCGCGGCCACCTGGTGTTGTTTCAGGACTTCCAAACATAATACCAATTTTTTCCCGTATTTGGTTTGTGAAAAGGCAAATACAATTACTTTTGTTGATGGCGCCCGCTAATCGGCGCATGGCCTGGCTCATCATTCTTGCCTGAAGTCCGACAGTTGTGTCGCCCATTTGTCCGTCGAGTTCTACCCGTGAAACCAATGCTGCAACAGAATCTAGGACGATAACGTCCACAGCGGCTGATCGAATGAGAGTTTCAGTTATATTGAGGGCATCTTCACCACTTTCTGGCTGCGAAATCATTAGTTCACTCAAATCTACCCCTAAGATACGGGCATATTTTGGATCGAGTGCATGTTCTACGTCGATGAAGGCTGCTGTTCCACCGTTTTTCTGAGCTTCTGCTATGAGGCTAAGACACATAGTGGTCTTACCGGAAGACTCCGAGCCATAGATTTCACAAATGCGACCCCGGGGAAGTCCGCCGATGCCCAATGCCAAATCGATCGCGACTGATCCCGTTGAAATGGAGGACACGTTGAGCTTGGGTGATTCTCCCAGGCGCATAATGGCGTTATCGCCGAATTGTTTGTTGATTGCGGATATTGCCAGATCCAGATTCGCCCTGCGGTCGTCTCCGTAGGCTGTTTTAGGTTTTGCTACTTTTGCCATAATGAAATGTGAGAAAAAGAGTTGTCTTAAACGGGAATTACTCCGTCTTTTCTAGGATATGCTTCAATTTCGAGGAATTATCGATTAGTGAACATAGTTTCACTCCATGTCCACAATTATTTTTGAGTAAAGGAGATATTTTTAATGCAGTCCAATCAAGACTCGGAAATCACGATTCAAAAACTCAAGACGGCAATCAAGGATTTTGCTGTTGAGCGCGATTGGGAACAATTCCACACACCCAAAAACCTTTCTATGGCTATTGCTGCCGAGGCTGCTGAGCTGATGGAACCCTTTTTATGGAAAGATGGTTCCGATTCCTTTGATTTACTGAAGGACGCTACTAAGCGCCAACAGATCGCTGAGGAGTTGGCGGACATTCTTATTTTTTCTCTAGAATTCGCTAACATGGTCGAGATGGATGTTGCGACGATCATCCAGAATAAGATGAAGATTAATGCCCGAAAATACCCTGTTGAAAAAGCAAAGGGTAGGGCGGACAAATACACTGAACTTTAGTTGCGGTCTTTGCTTTTGTTCGGATCTGTGTAGATTCTAATTTCTGCCGATTTTTTGCCGATGATTTCCTGGGCCCGCCTCAGCGCATTCGCGGTGGATAAGTTTGGATTGGAAACATGGTCCATGAAAAAATTTTTACGACCAACCACCGACAGAATCCCCGAATCCCGAAAAACTTTATAAACATCTCTCCTGGCACCGCTCACAATCAGTCGTCGACCTCGTTCCCGAATATAGAGAATTAATTCTTCCAAGGCCATCATGGTTGTGGCGTCTAAATGATGCGCGTTCCGCATTTTTAGAATGATCACTTTCAGATTCGGTTCTTCGCTCACTATGCGAATCTGATCTCGGAATAATTCCGCTGCACCGAAAAACAATTCTCCCTCCACATGTACGATCGAAATATGTTCTTCGGCTCGGTTGTTCTTATGGGTTAGCTCGGTCAGATTGCCTTCATCGTTAAATGTATATTCTATTAACTCCGGCATGCTCACCTTCCGTAAAAATAAAACAATCGAGGTGCCGGTCCCTAAATAAATCGCAAAATCCAACTTAAATAGGAGTCCTGAGACCAGAGTCACGAAAAACACAAGCGCATCGGTTTTCGTCGATTTTGTTACGATCCTGATCTGGTGTTTGTTGATTAATGAAATACCGACTCCGATAACGACTACTGCAAGAGCTGCTCTTGGGATATAGCCAATCAATGGTCCCAGCGATAGGACCCCTGCCAAACAAAGAAATCCGCTTAGGATATGCGATAGCGCGGTCTTACTTCCACTCGTGTAATTCAACACGGACCTTGTTAACGATCCAGATGCGGGCATCCCGGAAACAAAAGCGCTTGCTAAATTTGCTGCACCCATCCCGAGCATTTCCTGATTACTGTTAATGCGTCCGCCTGCCCGTGCGGCCAATGACTTTCCTATGGAGGATCCTTCCAAAATTGCCAGAAATGCAATTGCCAGTGCCCCTGGTGCGAGCTGGTCGATGAGGTCGAATCTTGGAATTGGCAAACTGACGGGGAGCACACCCATTGGCACCTGATCAAGCAGGACCAACCCGTATCCGTTGTTATTAAACAAGACACCGACCAGTGACATGGTTGCCAAAGTGATCGCCACATTCGGCAGCAACGGCTGTTTCTTAACCAGGAATAAAAACAATGCCAAAGTGATTACTCCCAAGGCCACTGAGGGCCAATTGACCAGATCAACCGATTTAAATGTCTTCTCCAATACACTGATAAAAGTGCTCTCGCCCTGAATCTCAAAACCCATGACGCTATCCAACTGATTGGCGATAATGAGGACTGCCGCTGCTGTTATGTAGCCGGTCACCACACTTCTGGAAATATATTGAATCAGATTGGCGACCCCAAGGAGAGCACCGAGAATAAGGAACATCGCAACCAGTAAGAGTAGCGTAGGCATCGCCTCCAATTTGTCCGATATCAAAACCATGCCTCCGATAGTGCTCATGAGCATCACCGAAGTTGCATTGGTTGGACCTAGAGCAATAAAACGGCTGCCCGAAAACAGCGGCCCAAATATGCTTGCGAGCGCCGCGCAGTAGATCCCGTATTGAACTGGTAACCCACCGATCAGTGCGTATGCCATCCCTTGGGGGAACGCCAACAGCGCAACATTGAAACCGGCCCGCAGATCACCTAACCCTTTTTGAGCATTGTATCGCTGCAATTCCTTTTTAATGGGGAACAATTCCAATGCATTCCGCTTGAAACCTTCTCTTACCGCATTGCCAGCAACGCGAACCCTCCGGGCCAGTTTTCCTCTTTTTCGATTTTGCATTCCTCAAAAGCTCCGCCGGTGACTTAGTTGGTAGGTTGGCAGAATTCGCTTAAAAGCAAACCACGGTGCACGCATAATTCTGCGAGAGCAATCTTCTAGGCGCGGAAAATATTTAACCCTATTTTCTGACGTTTTTGTTCGGCACGGGTCTAATACCCTGCCGCTAGCGGCGTTCTAAAATTTCCAATATCAAATCTCAAATACCCCGCAGCTGCGAAGCGGCTGGCGACCGCAAGGTCGAGGGCTTGCCCCGGGGATTATTTATTTCTTAGCTTACTCACTTCGACTACTCATTTTTGCTTCGCTAAATGACTCTTGCAAAAACTCCCAAAGCTTCGTGGACATTTTCGGCCCGAAACCTTCAACCGATTGTATCTCTTCCACGCTCGCCTTTTTCAGTCGTTCAAGTGATCGAAAGTGCTTCATCAGTTCTGCACGCCTTACTTTCCCCAGACCTTGAAAATCATCGAGTATCGACTCACGAATTTTCTTTGATCTTAGTTCGGCATTAAACGAATTTGCAAACCGATGTGCCTCGTCGCGAATCCTTTGTAAGAGTTTTAGGGCAGGGGACTGAGGCATTAAGCTCAAAGGCTTCCTGTCGTCTGGAAAAATGATTATCTCTCGTTTCTTCGCCAGTCCGATTAATGCCGGTGGCTCGATTCCCAGAATCATAAATGCCTTCATTGCCGCACCGACCTGTCCGGCTCCGCCATCGATCACCACCAAATCTGGAAACGGCTTCTTCTCTTCATGTAATCGACGATAACGCCTGCCTACCACTTCTTCCATTGCACGGAAATCATCATTACCCACAAAACTCTTTATTTTGAATCGTCGGTATTGGTTGGTAGCCGGTTTCCCATCGGCAAAGTGTACCATGGAAGCGACTACGAAGGTTCCAGAAATATGTGAAATATCAAAACACTCCATGAGTCTTGGAAGGTTGGGGAGCTCCAGAATTTTCTTAAGCTGTTTCATCCCGTATCCACTATCAGATACCATGTGTGGAGCTCGCTTGAACCGCCTATCCTTGGTGATCGTTTTTTCAAGAGCAGCCACCACATCTCTCAGCTCAGCTGCTCGCTCATAGTTCTGGCCGTCTGCAGCCCGTTGCATTGCCTCTTTTAAATCGCTTAACCAGACCTTGGCCTTTCCTTCGAGGAACTCACAGGCTTCTTCGACCCTATTCGCATAATCTTCCGGCGTTACAAAATTCGAGTGTCCGTAAATATCGCCGCGGGCATCGTCATAGAGGCGAAAGCGACCATCCTCTTGTTCCTTGGGCGTGGTGTCGTTTAAGAGAATACCAAATTTCAAGCGCATCTCCGACAAGGTTTTCCTCAGCAAGCCCGAAAAGGCGAAGGGGCCAAAATACCGGGCCGTATCGTCGCGCTGGTTGCGAACTAGCTGGAACTTCGGAAATTTTCCCTGAACGTCCAGGCGGATGAGGAGGAAGCGTTTATCATCAACAAAGTCCGTATTGTACTTGGGTTTCCATTGTTTGATCAGCTTGCCCTCGAGAAGAAGCGCCTCCGTTTCCGATTTCACTTCAATGATATCGAAGTCGTGAATCATGGTGACCAGGCTTCGAATCTTTGGATGGGAGATTTGTTTTCTTGATGCTTGAAAGTAGGTGGAAACGCGTTTCTTCAGGTCCTTCGCTTTTCCAACATAGATCACGCTACCCAACTGGTCCTTCATCAGGTACACACCTGGAGAATGAGGTAGTTTTCGTACCATCTCCTTTAACTTTGACTGGTCGGGTGCGGCCATGAAGGAATAGTTTCCAGTTTTAGTTAACCTTTCTCAATATCCAAAGTTTACAAGTAAAGACCACCTTTTGAACACTTCACCTATTATTGACCTCATAACCATTGGGGACGAACTGCTATTGGGGCTTACCCGCAACGGACATCTTACCTATCTCGGCGAGCAATTGGCTTTTCGGGGTGCGCCTCCCAATCGCAATATTGTCTGTCGCGATGAGGCAGGGGAAATCCGCCGCAATTTTGAACTGTGCTGGAAGGAGTCGAACATCGTTATCACCACAGGCGGGCTGGGCCCCACTTCTGACGACCGCACTCGCGACATTATCGCAGAGGTGCTTGGCCTTGAGCTGCTTTACAGCGAGGAAGTCGAAGAGGCCATTCGCGAACGCTTCAAATCTTTCAAAGGTGTGATGGGGGTCAACAACAAGAAGCAGGCCTATTACCCCGCTGGTGCAGACATCATCATGAATGCTCAGGGAACTGCTCCCGGTCTCTGGCTCGAGAAAGACGGGAAACTGCTTATTATGTTACCTGGGCCACCGCGGGAGTTGAATCCCATGTTTGAGAATCAGGTTCTTCCCCGACTTGGTAAAGAAGGGAGGCTGGCTGATGCGGCGCGTATCATCAGTTTTCAAACTTCGGGTATCGGCGAATCGTCTCTGGAGCTGGAGTTGGATCCCATCCTCAATCAACACTCGGATATCAATGTAGCGTTTTGCGCACATTACGGTACGGTCGACGTTCGTCTCTCATCTATTTCCGGAGGTACTTCCCTGGACCTCGTGCAAGGCCTCGCCGGGGTGTGCATAGAAAAATTAGGCAGTCATTTTTTAACCCACGGAATTCGTGGCATTACACCCGTTATCCTGGATCTACTGCGTGAAAGAAATGAAACGCTCGCGGTTGCCGAGTCTTGTACCGGCGGATTACTCGGGGCTGCCATCACGGCAGTTCCAGGCAGTTCAGATGTGTTTCAAGGGGGATCGATTACTTATACCAATTTGGCCAAGCACGAAATGCTCGGGGTATCCCAAAACGATCTCGACGAGTTTGGAGCCGTTAGCGAACAAGTTGCTTGTGCAATGGCTGAAGGCGCTCGACAGAAATTTCATAGCACTTGGGCGCTTTCGACTACCGGAATCGCTGGCCCCGGCGGCGGCACACCCGAGAAGCCGGTTGGCATGGTCTTTGTGGGTCTAGCTGGTCCGGATGGCTCTATCGCTCGACAACTCGATCTGCGGGGAAACCGAAACATCGTCCGTGAACGCACCGTCGGTGTTGCGCAGGATTTTTTGCGGAGACAGTTGTTGAAAAAGGCGATCAAGTAGGCGCTTATTATTTCAACTATGAGCAATTTCACTTTTATCTGCGGTACTGACGATTTCTGGGTTTCCCGGGAGGCGAAGGCGACCTTTGATGATTTGAGTAAAGACGTGGCCGATCCCGAGTTTGGTTTGGAAGTCATAAATGGTGCTGCTGGCAATGTAGGGGAAGTGGAAGATGCGTTGAATCGTTTCAGCTCGGCCGTGCAGACGCTTTCCCTCTTCGGAGACAAGAAGGTGGTCTGGTTTAAAGATATCACCTTTTTCGCAGATTCGGTCACGGGTCGTGCCGATGGCACGCTCAAACAAGTTGAGCGCTTGAAAGAGCTATTAAGCTCCCTCGATCCAAACTCGGTAACCGTTCTTCTGTCCGCATCCCCGGTTGATCGTCGTCGCGCATTTCTGAAATGGTGCGAGAAAAACTCGAAATACATATTGGCCGATTCCGGCAAACCCGCCGAGCAGGAGGCGCACTTGCGTGAGCTTGTTCAGAAGGAAGCCCAATCGATGGGTATCGAATTTCCCTTTAATCTGGTCACTATTCTTTTGGGCAAAATCAATGGAAACGCCCGATTGGCCATGACCGAGGTACGTAAGCTGGCCACCTACATTGGCGACACCGGAGAACCCGTTTCGGAAGAACTGCTCAATTCCTTGGTGCCGAACTTCGGAGAAGGTGATTTCTTCGAAACCGTGGAGGCCTTCTACTCCATGAATCTCGAGTGGACGCTCGATTCACTGCGCCGCTACTTCTTCATTTCCAAGGATTCCCGACCATTGCTTTCAAATTTACAAAATCGCAACCGTCTCATGATCCAGATGAAAGCATTGCTCTTAAGTGGCCAAATACGGGTGGGCCCCCGTGGGCTCGACAAGAATAGCCTCGATCAAGCTGCCATCATTCACGCAAACGCCTTTGCAGGCGAGGTCGGCAAATCATCGTTCAATGTCTTCACCCAAAATCCGTGGTATCTGGGACGTCTCGCAGCACCCCTAGGAAAACTTACGCTCAAGAACCTGGTTGATTTTCAGAAAGAGTTTCTGCGTGGTTTCAAAGAAATCCTCAATCGCCCGACTGAGCAACCCGAGGCCATGCGAGAAATGATGGTTCGTTGTTTGAGCCGGTAAACGAAATAAAATGGGCTTGGAAATAGCCAGGTATCCTTTTTGAAAGGCGTCCCTCTTATTTTAATTTTGTGACCAATTCGATGCTCACCGCGATATGCTTTTCGATACTTTCTCCCTGCAGAATTTTGTATGCATTCTCAATGGCTGCTTTTCCCATCTCATCGGGATGCTGAGCGATGGTTCCTGCCATAGTTCCTTTTTCAATGGCTTCTTTCGCTTCGTCCAGCGCATCAAATCCAACAATCGTAATTTGTCCGGTTTTTCCTGCGGCTGCGATGGCCTCCATGGCTCCTAAGGCCATTAGGTCGCTGGCGGCAAAAAGACCCGTGATGTCTGAATGGGCCTGTAGCATATTTTGGAAAACGTTAAAGCCCTGATCTCTTTCCCAATTCGCAGGTTGCGAGGTGACCACTTCGATTCCCGGGCTCGCTGCGATTGCTTCCAGAAATCCTTTTCTTCGTGAGTCCGCTGTTTCGTGTCCGGGGATGCCTTCAAGAATGGCCACTTTACCTTTTCCTTTTAGTTGACCTGCAAGAAATACACCGGCGATTTTGCCTCCTTCGTAATTATCCGAACCTATAAAACTGGCCGTCTTCCCGCCTGCTTGTGCCAGCGCTTCCAGGTCCGCCTGGGTATCGACTATTATAACCGGAATTCCGCTCGCGTTCGCTTTGACGATGGCCGGGATGATCTCACGCGTACCGCTGGGTGTTACGCAGAGTGCATCGACTTTGCGCTGAATCAGGTTTTCACAAATCTGCATCTGACGTTCCACATCCAGCTCCCGATCGGCAGCCTGCACAATCAGGTTAATGCCCAGACGGTCAGCCGCTTCTTGTGCGCCCTTTTCCATATCGATGAAATAGGGGTTGTTTAATGTTTTCAGGACCAACGCGACTGTCGGTTTTCCGTCATCGTCCTGTTTCCCTCGGTTACACGAAACCACCAGACCGACCAGTCCAATCGCCATTAAAATCTGCAAATATTTTTTCATTTTTTTCCTTCTAGTTACTTTTCTTTTTCAAAGCGGTGTCCACCAAAACCGCTATTATAATTACCGAGCCAATAACAACCTGCTGGATATAAGGAGAAACGTCGAGGAGGTTCAGACCGTTGCGCAACACCCCTATAATCAGTGCCCCGATAAGCGTTCCAATGATCGTTCCCCGGCCGCCCATCAGACTGGTGCCACCAATAACGGTTGCGGCAATCGCATCGAGCTCATACATGATGCCGGCGATGGGTTGTGCCGAATTTAAACGCGCTGTTAAAATGATAGCCGCCAGGCCACTGAGCAATCCGGATAATCCGTAGACCATTGCTTTCTGAAGCTTCACATTCACCCCCGATAAAAGGGCGGCCTCCTCGTTGCCTCCGATGGCGTAGGCGTAGCGTCCGAATTTTGTTCGGGTTAAAACAAAGTGCGCCGCGATATAAACCAATCCGGTAATAATAACGGGAACGGGAATATATAAAATTTCGCCGGTTGCCAAAAAGCGAAAGCTTTCTGAGAAACCGGAAATCGGCCGCCCGTCCGAGAAGAGCAGGGCACATCCGCGCGCCACACTCATCATGCCCAAAGTGGAAATGAAAGGCGGCAGTCGCCCGTAAGAAATCAAGACTCCATTTACCAATCCATTCAAGGTGCCAACCCCAAGACCAAGGAAAAGTGCAAGGGGTAGGGGAGCACCGGCTTCGAGTGCCCACGCTAACACCACACCGGCAAACGCCAGAATGGAACCAACCGACAAATCAATCCCCGCGGTAATGATGACAAAGGTTAGCCCCACCGCGATAATCGCATTGATGGAAGTCTGCTGGGCCACATTCAACAGGTTGGACACCGTTAGAAAATGAGGCGTCATTATCCAGAGGATGAGGCACAGTCCCAGGAGACCAAGCAAAGTTCCCAATTGTCGGGCGTGATGCGAAATGTACTCTTTGGCTTTCATTTACCCAAGTGTTTCAATCGCCTCCTATCGCACAATGTAGTATCGCTTCCTGAGTCGCCTCTTCTGCGGTAAATTCCCCGGCTAGTTTCCCTTCACTCATGACCAGAATCCGATCACTCATCCCGAGGATTTCCGGTAGCTCGGATGATATCATGATTATGCCTGCCCCTCGGGCCGTCAGCTCATTCATCAGTTCGTAAATTTCCACCTTGGAACCCACGTCAATCCCCCGCGTCGGCTCATCAAAGATCAGAATATCCGATTCCGTACACAGCAATTTGCTCAGGACGACTTTCTGTTGATTTCCACCGCTGAGATGAACCACCTGTTGGCTGAGGGTTGGCGTTTTAATTCGGAGATCACGGCGATACTTGTCCGCTACTTCATTTTCGAGGGCTTCGTTCACCACTCCGAACCGCGAAAACCGGTCCAGGCTGGGCAGACAAATATTGTCTTTTACCGAGAGCACCAAAACCAGTCCCTGCGACTTGCGGTCTTCAGTTAAAAATCCAAGACCGCGACCGATGGCTTGCCGGGGCGATTTGAATCTTTCCTCTTTTCCATGCACTTCGATTTTACCTGCTTGAAATGCATCCACACCAAAAATGGCTCGCGCCAGTTCGGTGCGTCCTGATCCCATAAGGCCGGAAATCCCCAGCACTTCACCACGCTTTAGAGAAAAGCTGATATCCTTCAGCACTCCGTCGCGAGTCAGCCCCTCCACCCGTAGAATCTCCTGACCCGGATTCGTTTTTCGTTTGGGGTACTGGTCTTTTAGTGAGCGGCCCACCATCATCCGAATCAGCTCTCCGCGGTCCACGTCGCCAATTTGTTTGGTGCCGATATAAAGACCATCACGAAACACCGTTACGCGATCACCGATTTCGAAAACCTCCTCCATCCGGTGAGAAATATAGATGACAGAGACTCCCTTTTCTTGCAATCGGCGGATAGCCTTAAACAGCTCCTCGATCTCCTGCTCCGTCAATGAGGACGTCGGTTCATCCATAATTAGAATATTGGCATCGAGGGATAGAGCTTTTGCGACTTCTACCATTTGTTGCTCGGCCACTCCCAGATTTTTGACAACCGACCGCGCGTCGATCGAAACACCCAGGTTATTAAGAATTTGCTGGGCGGATGCGAAGACTGTGTTCTGGTCTATCACGCCTGGAATTTTGCACGGTTCGCGGCCGAGGAAAATATTCTCCCCCGCCGTGAGGTGAGGAACCAGGTTGAGCTCCTGATAAATGATACCGATGCCCAATTCCTGCGCATGCCTGGGTCCTTTTATTTCAACTTCCTCACCGTGCAGAAATATCTGCCCGCTTTCCTTGCGGTAAGCACCACTGATAATTTTCATGAGCGTCGATTTACCTGCGCCATTCTCTCCGAGAAGTACATGGACCTCCCCTTCACGCAGGTCAAAGTGCATGCGGTCCAGGGCCACGACGCCCGGAAAGGTTTTCCGGATATCACGCATTTCCAAAACTGTTCGTGATGGGTCCATGAGTGTCGATTATCTAACCGAACAACTCCTTGAAACGGGCGATCGAAGCTCTGAAGCCGTCCTCATAGGTGCCACCGTCCGGATGATAAACACTCTCAAGAGAAATGACTCCGTCATAAGCGTCAGCCTTTAACGCCTTTGCTATCGGTTCCAATTGTGGTCCCAGTTGGCCGGTGCCCAGTTCACACACTTGAACTGTCGCTTTAGGTATATCTACGATGACATCTTTAATATGCAGGTGTCCGAGGTAACCGCCCTTAAGCGCCTCATAACCATCCGGCCATGCTTGCTCGTTGCAATAAAGGCTGTTTGCCGGATCCCAGAGAATTTTCAAGTGCTTGCTTCCCAACTCTTCGATCATTCGGCGACCGAGCCAGGCCGATGTGATCATGGCGTTGTTTCCGGTTTCAACCACCATCGTTATGCCTTCGGCTTCAGCAAGCCGAACCGCCGGTTCAAGCAACTCTAAAATCTTTTCCCATGCTCCGTTCGAAACGTTCCACTTTTCAGCGCCGTTGGTGCCAAACAGAATCATTTCTTTGCTGCCGCTCATGGTTCGAACGACGCCACAGCCAAACTGGTGCGCCATCTCGATACATCGTTTGAACGAATCCATATGTTTGGTGTGAAGCGCGTCACCAACTTGGGTCGGCATCACTGGCATACCTCCAAAAATATGGCGGGAAATGCAGGACACTTTCAGCCCGTGGTCTTTCAGCAGAGCGAGCGCCCGCTGACGCTCCCCGGCGTCCAGATCGCCTACCTCCTTGTCCCATAGGAATTGAAGCTCGGCATATTCGAGTCCGAACTCTGTCAGAACCCGGAGTGCATGCTCAAAATCACGACTGATACCATCTGTTATAACACTTAGTTTTGCCATTGGGATTTTCTTAAATTATTACCAGACCACCTTTGTTCCGGCTATTTCTTCCAGCACCTTTGTTACCGCCCAATTGTCTTCATTGGGGAAACGTGACTTCCCGGCCTGAAACAATTGCATAGCTGCTGCGGAGGTGAAAAGAGGTACCCCTTGCTCAAGAGCCTGTTCCATGGAAATGGTCAGATCTTTATACATTGTTCCGATGTGGCTGCCGGTTCCTACAAACGCCCGATCAAGGATATTTTGCAGTGAATTGTTTACGATCTGACAACCTGCACCACTGGCGGTAAACACGTCATACAAAACTTTTCCGGGTACCCCTGATTTGGCGGCCAGCACCGCTGACTCGAAAGTTGCCGCGAAGATGGAACCTATCAGCGCCTGCAACGCGGCCTTAACCGTTTGCCCCATGCCCGGCTCTTCCCCGACGTGAAAGATTTTCCCGCCGACTGCGTTTAGTACATCCTGATGGGCGTCAAAAACTTCCTTCGGGGCCGCGGACATCATCGTCAAAGTTCCGGCTAAGGCTCCCGCGTGACCGCCGCTTACCGGCGTATCTATCATGTCGATACCCGTTCCTTCCAGGTCCCGGGCAATCTCACGGGCTTCCCTCGGCTTGATCGTGGCAGACAAGATGATTACACTGCCTGGCTTCAGCCCTTTAACCAACCCATCCTCACCGAAGATGGCTGATTTGGCCTGATTCCCGTTCAGCACCATAACGAAAACCGCGTCGGCGTTTTCACCCACTTCTCTCGCATTTGCCGCTGGTTTCCCGCCGACATCTGCAAAGGTCGCGAGACGCTTTTCATCGGGATCGAAACCCGCTGCGGGGAAACCGCATTTAATGACATTGCCCGCCATGGCACTTCCCATGTCGCCCAAACCAATGAATCCAACTCTTTTCATAATAGTGTTTTTTTTCATTCCATTAGTAACGAAGGTAGCCAAAGGACAAGATCGGGAATGACGCTGATAAGAAATAGCGTCAAGACATTCGCAAACAGGAATGGAGCCGCGCTATAAAAGATGGATCCGATACCAATGCGGGAAATCGCGGCGCACACATTCAAGCAGTTTCCTACTGGAGGCGAGCAGGCCCCAACCGCCAGACCGGATACCAGAACCACACCAAACTGCACTCCCGAAACGCCAGCAGCCTGGGCGGCAGGCAGTAGTACTGGCGTCAACAAAAGTATGGCGGGGCTCACATCAATGAAAGTACCGACCACTAAAACAATAAGACTTACTAGAAGAAGTATCGCCACCGGCCCGAGATCGAGACTGGAGACAAAGAGGGCGAGCTGGTCGGGAATTCGCTCCAACGCCAGCACCCACACATAGAGTTGGGAAAACGCAATTATCATCATGATCTTGGCGCTGGTTATGATTCCCGACCGAAGCGATTCCGGGAGGTCTTTTATCGATCTCCTGCCGATGATAAAGAAACCGGCTATCAATGCGTAGAGCACACCCAGGCCGGCGGCTTCCGTGGCGGTTGCGATTCCGAGCACCACAGATCCAACGACGAAGAGTGGCATGATAACCACAAAGACCGAGCGGCGAATCTGCCGGGTTATATCGGGCCATTTCCTTTGCACTTCCTCGTGCGGATACCCTCGCTTTCGCGCCAAGGTAGAAGCGATGAACAATTGGAAGACGCCGATCATGAGGCCGGGTATTAGCCCTCCAAGAAACAAGCGGCCAACCGATTCCTGGGCGACAATGGCATAGAGAACCATCGGGACGCTCGGGGGAATAATCATACCCATGGTTGAGGATGCGACGGTGATTCCGCTGGCGAAGGACACCGGATAGCCACGCTTCTTCATCTCCGGAATCAGCACCGATCCGATCGAGGCGGTGTCTGATGTGGCGGACCCTGAGATACCGCCGAAGATCATGCTGGCAAACACGTTGACCATAGCCAGGCCGCCCCTAAACCGTCCAACCAAGAGCAGCGATAAATCAATTAAACGCGCGGTGATTCCGCTCGAATTCATGACCTGACCCATCAGGATGAAGAGTGGCAGCGATATGAGCGCGTAATTATTCATCCCCGAAAAAAGCCGCTGAGGCAGGATCGCTATCAGGTCAGGCTGCTCAATGAGAAAATACATCATGGCGGACAAGCCGAGCGAATAGGCGATGGGCACTCCGAGGATCAGGAGAACCAAAAGACTGACTAGAAGAATGATCACCGGCGTCCTTAAATTTCCTTTTGGCTTTCAGCCATTGGTTGCAATGCCCTGGTGGCTTTTCCCGATGCCAGAATCGCGATTTTGAGGAGGCAATAAACGATGGCGAGGCTACAGCCTATGGGAATGCTTATTTGCGCAACCCATTGGGGCATTTGCATGGCCGGCATCATGAATCCGCCCGTGCGTCCGATCCAGTAAATCGATTGCCACACCATAACGGCGTTAATCAGAGCAACCATAGCCAGGCCCAGGATGTCGATGCCGGTACGGATGTGGTCCGGTAGCTTGTCGACGAAGAAGGTGATCGCAATATGTTCCCTTCTGGAAATTGCCACTGCTCCGCCAATCGCGGTCGTGAAGATAAATGCAATCACGATACCTTCATTTGTGCCGATGATGGTTGTGTTGAATACGTAACGCAAAATGACCAAGATAATGATCAGCAGGAAAAATCCGAAAAAAGTTGCGGCGAGTATCCATTCCAGGATCCGTGTCAGCCACTTTTCGAATGCTACGATTTTTCCCATGAGATAATTTGATAATGCCTACCGTTTCAATGGTTTCTCTCCAAAATGTAGGAGCAATTTTAATCGCGACTCTATGATTTAAAAGTCGCGAACAAGTTTGCTCCTACAAAAATGAGGTCAACCAAGCCATTCTCCAGATCTGATACGCAACAGTTGGAGGACAAAAGAGGAGTGGCAAATAATCAAATGCTGTTCAACACAAAGTTGGACCTATTCCTTTGGTCGATAAGTAAAGGGGCAAGGAAGGTTAATTAAATGGCCGTCAGGGGAGCAGTGTCGGACTATTTCCCTCGTGCAACGGTTTGTGCTTCTTTCACATCGTCCCAGGTGAAAACACCCTTGTCGATGAAGTGTTGATACACGGGTTCCACCAGTGCCCGGAATTGTTCCAATTCTTTTTCCTCGATAAAGTGCACCTCCAGTTTTTCGGAAAGTTGTTGGATGTAATTGGATTCACTTTCGCGATTCAGTTTGTCGGAATAGGCGATCGTTTCAATGGCGACTTTGTCGAAAATGGTTTTGAGATCGTCTGGAAGCGATTCATACCAATCGAGATTTACCATGAACGGGTCCGGACCCGTCGAGTAGTTGGCCACGGTCATGTATTTCTGCACTTCAAAAATCTTATAATCCCATATGTTTGACGGTGGGTTGTCCTGTCCGTCGAGAACGCCGGTTTTGAGCGCCTGGTAAATCTCTGAGGCAGGCATTTCCTGCGGGCTGGTTCCGAATGCACGAGCGGTCAAAACATAAACTTCCTGCGGAGGCACCCGCATTTTCAGACTCTTCAGATCGTTCGGTGACTTCAGTGGATGAGCACTGTTGGTGTGTGCGCGGAACCCCTGGGAAATTCCTGTGGCCGGGATATGGAAACCGTTCGATCTAGCCTCTTCATTTATTTTTTTCGTGAAATCACTATTGATCAGCTTCAACGCCTGGTCCCAGTCCTCCACCAGAAATGGAAGCATGAAGATCGCGTATTTTGGATTGGCGTCGATGAAGAGCCCGCCCCGCGTTCCTTGAAGTGTGCCCATCGCCACCATGTCCATCATTTCACGCTCGTTTCCCAGAACAGCTCCGAAATAGTTCTCGACCTGGATGCGACCACCCGAGCGTGCCTCCAACTCTTTTTCAAAGAAGATCATCGATTGGCTCCGCGGTGCCTGCTCGGGTTGTGAGTTACTGTATTTGAAAACAAAACCTTTCTTTTCGACCGAACAACTCATCAATGCCAGAGACCAGAGTATGAGAGCGAAAACTTTCATCGCTCGGCTGCATTTGGTTTTCAAATCTTCGAAGAGCATTTTCAAATCGGATAAAACCTGGAGAAGCTGGCCGCCTTTTTTCTTGGACTATGCAAATACCATGTAGTCCAGCAATCCCTAATCAAACCCCAGACTAATTAGACTTCGATAATCCCAAGGCACTTATTTGCGAGGTCCTCCAGATCAGAGGTCGATTCAATATCGATGGAGCACAAAGCATCACTAGTTTTGTTTTTCACTTCGTTGTCGGTCAAGACCTCGGTACTATTGATGTCAGAAACGAATGGATGGCCGAAGTGTAGGAGCAAATTTATTCGCGACTCGTAAATCAAAAACCTTCGGGTCGCGACTAAAGTTGCCTGTCTCCTACAAAAGGAGGAGGTGACTTTTTCTGTAGTGAATCAGCCCAAAGAATTCGGTACGGAAAGATCAACCACTCGCCATTGGGTATTCGTTGGATTCGCTGGCTCGGATATTGACATCTTTCAAAATCACACCTTGGCGAACCGGGTCCTTCAATTCCCGCTTGACCATTTTGTTCTTCTGAAATTTTAGTGAGTACCACTTTTCGAACCGATATTTTTTTCACTTAGGAACTTACTTATGGCCAATGCAGAACGCGACAACTGGTTTGCCAGGGAAATCCAGATTTATGAGCCTGAGATCCGGGCGTATCTGAAAAATAAATTTCCAACGCTTGAGGATATCGACGACATTATTCAGGAGGCGTATGCCCGACTACTGAAAGTTCGAGAGGAAAGAGAAATAAAGGAGCCCAGGGCCTTGTTGTATACTGTTGCGCGCAATATTGTGTACGATCTTTTCCGCAGGACAAAAGTGGTTCAATTTAAAAGTCTAACCCAATTTCCCGACTTATCCGTCATAGATGATAGGGCTGATATTGAAGAGTCTGTAAATTTGAGGGATGAAATTAATTTACTTATACGAGCTGTGGAAACACTGCCAAAACGTTGTCGTCAGATCATGACATTACGAATGATATATGGGTATTCCCGCATGGAAATTGCCGAAGAGCTGGGCATTTCTGCAAATACCGTTAAGGCTCAATTGGCCAAAGGGATGCGCAAGAGTGCCGCTTATTTGTCCCGGTATGAAGACCAAATGAACCCTTAAAAAGTTGAAGTTTATCAATTATCAATGTTCGAGAATAAAGACAGTTTAACCCGCAGAGAATTGAAGATAAGGAAGCTTGCTTCCGATTGGTTGGTCGAAGGGGAGGAAGGCTGGGATCCCGGCCGGGAAGCGGAATTTAACGCCTGGAAGGCCGAAGATATTCGCCACGAAATTGCTCTTCAAGACATGCAGGCTACCTGGAGCCGTCTCCAGCAACTGCGCCATTTGAAGGATGATCCTAACTTATGTCCCGATCCCGATATTCTGGGGAAGAGCACTCGAATTCAACAGCGAGGGCGCAAAAAGCTGTTCGCTGTTGCGAGCTCCATTGCAGCCGTGATCGCACTGTCTCTTGGAATAGGGGTGGCGGTCGACAAAATGACGGAGATTGAGATTCCTTCACCGAATTCCTACAGGACTACTTTGAATGACTATAAGCAAATTGTACTGGAGGACGGCAGTGTCATGGAAATGAATGCCAACACGGAGGTGCACATTAATTTCACGGATAACTTAAGGCAGATTCAGCTGCTTAACGGAGAAGCACACTTCCAAGTGAAGAAAGATGCTTCACGTCCGTTTCTCGTAGATGCGGGCTCCGTTTCTGTGAAGGCGGTTGGAACTGCATTTAACGTTCGGTTCGATCCAGACGAAGTTCAGGTCCTCGTCACCGAGGGTCGCGTATCCGTAAATACGGTGCCGGTTGAGCCCTGGGATATTTTGGAAAACGAGCCACGTTCGGGAGTCCTTCATCCGATAGTCCCGGATTTGATCGCCGGTGATCAGGCAACGATCTCCACAAAGGGCACTCGTCCCGTACCGCTTATGTCCAAGGTGGAAATGCAAGAATATGAAGAATTACTTGCCTGGAAGGGCCCACGCCTTTTCTTCGATGCCACGCCTCTCGAGGACGCGGTGCAGCAGTTTAACGAGCACAATGTAATTAAAGTCGTCGTCGAAAGCGAAGACCTTAAAAATCTGTCCATTGGCGGCAGTTTTCTGGTCGAGGACGTGGAGGCATTTATCCGGCTATTGGCCGGAGATGGTTCTATTGTTGTCGAGAGAGGCAACTACGATAAAGTGGTTCTAAAACCGGCTTATTAGTAAATTGTCTTTTGAATCGAAATATGACTCTGCTTGGAAGTGAATTTTGGAGCAGATTTGGAGATTAATCGTTGTCCGATGATTTACATCGTTCCAAGATTGGCTGCATATTTAATTTTTCTTCTTTCTATTCATTAAACTTAAACTTTATTTTACCTTAACGTAACCCCTAATTCATTCTGATTCGTCTCCTTAGATGTCTGGCATTGCTAGCTATCCAATGGACACGAACTATCTTCTCGAACTACTTACAATTGCTTTGGTGATTTTAAATCAGCATACGCTGGTGGTTCTGGGAGTTCTGTTCCTTGGACTTCCAGCACTACTTGCAACGGAACCAGCCAAAAGAAAGTATGACATCCCAGCGGGAGACGCTTCTGAAACCTTATCGGAGTTAGTCGAACAATCGGATGAACAGATCTTCTTTTTGGTTGATCGCGTACGTGGGTACAACACCAAAGCCGTAAAAGGAGCCTACTCCATCAATGAAGCATTAGCTCATATGTTGAAGGATAGTCAGTTGTTTTATGTAACTGACGAAGCTACCGGTGCGGTAATGGTTAGGAGGATAGATAGTAATCAACCAGACATTCGAATTCTAGACAGCGATGAAACACCGTCGCTGATCGAATCAACTGAACCCCAAGTGATTACTCAAATGAAACAAACAAACTCTATATTCAAAGAACTCCTCACAGGTCTTTTCGGGCTGGCCTTGGTAGGCAGCTCTCCCGATCTCGTCGGCCAA